>DATIGG010000027.1:0-10673 GCA_035454825.1 Thermodesulfobacteriota bacterium
TGGAGTATAGATAGGTTTCTTTGATGTGGTCTGGCGAAGGCCCCTGTAGACAATTCCCAAATAACTCACGTTTCCACTCTTCTCCACCTGTTCTCTCGCCTTCTTTCCCAGGTTCCCTTGCCATATCCTCATTAAATGGTCCCAATCCCTCAAGGCATAAGGGGCGCCTAAGAAGAAATATTGAGGTGCATAAATTTCGAGTGGTCGGTTTCCGTTGGACTGCATTTCTATCGTCCCTTTGCTACACAAATCGTTAATTTCTTCTTCTGACTTAACTCCGACCTGCATTTCAACTGCGATTCTCCCACCACTTTCTTTTTCGATCAGTTCCTTAAACTTCTCACCTGCGTCAACGAGGATATGCCCCGGTTTAAACGGGCTTCCAATACGAATCGTTTTTTCTGCTGAAATAGCCTTCCCTGTGCCCATGAAAATGAGGCACAGGATTGCGATCACTGAGAGAATGAATCCGGTTTTTAAACTTTTCATTTTTGGCCCCCCTTTCTGGTTTGGCTCATTTCTTAATTTCCTTAACCAGCTTCCCATAGAACTCATGGTCAGCTGCCATCAGCTTACCAAAGGCTTCCGAACCAAGATAGCGGAGGTTCACCGCCATATCCTTTGCGTTCTTTATGAGCGCCGGATCCTCCATCCCCTGTTTGAAGGCATCGTGGAGTTTTTTGATGACATCGGCCGGAGTACCTTTGGGCGCAACCAATCCTCGCCACATCCCCATGGCAAAATCGACCCCCTGTTCCTTCACCGTCTGGACGTCGGGAAAGAGGTCGAGTC
The DNA here is from genome assembly GCA_035454825.1 of Thermodesulfobacteriota bacterium. Taxonomy (GTDB): domain Bacteria; phylum Desulfobacterota; class BSN033; order BSN033; family UBA1163; genus DATIGG01. The sequence goes on from DATIGG010000027.1 coordinate 793, forward strand.
TCTTTTCTGCAAAGAGGGCTATGATCTTTAGCTTTCCTGCCTGGACCTGGCTGATCCCTTCAGGAGGAGAGACCGAAACGGCATTCACATGTCCTCCGAGAATGGCAGTCACAGAAGGGCCTCCACCCGAAAAGGGAATGTGGTTGAATTTCACACCCGCAGTCCTCTCAAAAGCAAGGGCTACCAGGTGAACGCCCCCGCCTGCCCCTGAGTTTCCCACTGTGATCATATTTGGATTTTTCTTGGCGTAATCCAGGAACTCCTTGAGGCTCTTCCAGGGGGCATCTGATCTCACCAGGAACATCGATGGATCATCCACCACGTTGAGGATCGGTTCAAAACTCTTATAGGTAAAAGCTGTGGATACCTGATGGGGAAGGATGGTGAGAGGGGTGACTGCTGAAACGAGTGTATATCCGTCGGGTTTGGCCTGCATGGCTTCCGTAAACCCAACAGCCCCAGCCCCCCCTGGCCGGTTGATCACGACCACTGCCTTTCCAAGGTATTTTCCCGTCGTTGCGGCGAGAGCCCGAAAGATGAGATCTGTCGCCCCTCCAGCAGCCCAGGGAATAATGATTTGAACTTCTTTGGTCGGAAATTCTGCCGCCTGAAGCGGCATCGCCATGATGAGAGAGAGAAGACATAGAATAGCAAGAATTCTTTTTTTCATATGACCCCCTTTTTGCCTTAATCTTAAGGCTCAGCGTTTAATCTCCAAATTTTTTTCCGAACTCCTAACCCCGAGACCTAAACTGCTATCTCACCCCCCTTCTTTGATTTCTTAGATAAGAGACGAATGACCGGAACGATCAAAAAGAGAATCGTTGCAAGGAGAAAAGTCAGGGATACAGGACGATCCACAAAAGTTCCAAAATTGCCATGGGAAATCATGAGGGACTGACGAAATGCCACTTCCAATTTTGGGCCAAGAACCAAGGCCAAAAGAAGCGGGGCACCTTCATAGGCCCATTTCCTCATGATGAACCCCAGGCCTCCGAAGAGAAGCATCATCCCTATGTCAAAGACCGAGTTGTTCACGGTGTACATCCCCGTGATGCAGAAAAGGATGACCAGAGGCAAAAGGATCTTTTTGGGAATCCTGAGGATGTTGGCAAAGAGAGGCACAAAGGGAAGGTTGAGAAGAAGAAGGACGAAGTTGCCAATGTACATGCTGGCAATGACTCCCCAGAAGAGCTCCGGATGCTGGCCGATCATCATGGGCCCTGGATTGACGCCATGGATGAGGAGAGCGCCCAGAAGAATGGCTGTGGGCGGTGCAAAGGGGATCCCAAGGACAAAGAGAGGAATGAAGGCTGCCTGGCAGGCTGAGTTGTTGGCTGATTCGGGTCCAGCCACCCCTTCAATGGCTCCCTTACCAAACTCCTCCGGATGTTTCGAAATCTTTTTCTCGGTCATATAGGAAGCATAGGTGGCAATAACAGGTGCCGGCCCAGGGATCAATCCCACTCCGAATCCGATTCCCGTACCCCTAAGAATCGCGCCAAGGGATTTTTTCAAATCGAGGAACGAAGGATAGAGTTCCCGGAGGCGGGGAACAAGAACCTTTTCATCCAGCGTTCCCAGGGGTTTCTCAACATTGGTGAGAACTTCTCCGATTCCAAAGAGCCCGATGGCTACAGCCACAAATTCAATTCCTCCCAGCAGAGGGACCGAGCCGAAGGTAAAGCGGGGATCCCCTGTGACAGGATCAATCCCGATCGTTCCAATAATCAAACCCAACACAGACATCATTAGAGACTTGATGAGAGAGGTGCCTGTCACATTGCTCAGAACGATAAAGCCAAAGACCATCAGGGAGAAGTATTCTGGAGGACCAAAGGCCAGGGCTGCCTCCGCCAAGGGTGGAGCCAGAAAGACCAATCCAAAGATTCCAAAGGTCCCTGCGATAAAAGATCCTATGGCGCAAATGGCGAGAGCCTGGCCCGCTCTCCCTTTCTGAGCCATCTGATAGCCATCAATACAGGTGATAACGGAAGCTGTCTCACCGGGGACATTGAGAAGGATGGAGGTGGTAGAGCCTCCATACATCGCTCCATAATAGATCCCGGCCAGCATAATGATGGCGGACGTGGCGTTCAAGCCAAAAGTGGCAGGGATGAGTAGCGCAATCCCCGCGATCGGCCCGATTCCAGGGAGGACGCCAATGACGGTCCCTACAATCGCACCAATGAGGCAATAGGAGAGATTCTGAATCGTTGTCGCAATTCCAAAACCATTGATTAAATGTTGAAAGGATTCAAACATCTTTTTATTCCAAGGTTTTTGTTTATTCTTTTTGTGTTCTTAGCCTCAACCTTAGCCTTAACCTTTTCATTATCCTCAGCCTTGACCTTCTCGGCTCACAGTCCAATCCACCCTTTCGGCAGGGGGATCTGAAGCCATTGAACAAATAGAAAATAGGAAGCCGCCGCTGTCACCCCTGAGATGACAATGTTTAAGCCCCACCGCTTCATCCCCAGGATTCTCAAAAGGGCCAGCATCAGGAGAAAAGAGACCAGGGGGTATCCAAAGGCATTGAATAAAAGAGTCGCCAGGACCATCGTTCCAAAGAAAAGTATTAACTGTCTCGATGAGCCGGGTATCTCAGCCATCCGGTCTTTTTTCTCCGTCCTTTTCCTCGATTGGAAGAAAAGCTTAAGAAGAAAAAAGATCGATAGAATCATCAGGAGGATTCCCAGGCAGAAAGGAAACAATCCTGTTCCTGCCATCCTGAAGGTCCCGAGAGGCATTCTGAGAGATAGGATCACAGTGACCCCTCCAAAAAGGAAGATCGCAATCCCTCCGAAAATTTCATCCCTTTTCAAATTGTTTCCCTTTTTGCCGAAGTGTCATTTCACACCTCTGCACAGGTCTCAAAATCTTTGACTGCAAATTTCTAAGTGCTAATGGCCCATTGCTAATTGATTATTTTTCAGTCCATCAAGGCCCCCCCATTGACGTCGAGAATTTCACCCGTGATGAAGGACGCGCTATCTGAGACAAGAAACAGAACAGCCTCTGCCACATCCTCTGGTTTTCCAAGACGACTCAGGGGAATGGAAGCAATGATTTCCTTCCGTCGCTCCTCTGACCATTGTGCGCTCATCTCTGTTTCAATCGCATGAGGTGAAACGGCATTGACGTTGATGCCGTAACACGCCAATTGCCTCGCCAATGTCTTTGTGAGGGCATCCACTGCAGCCTTAGAGGGACCATATCCGGGTGCAGAGGTAATATCCCCCATCTTCCCGGCAATGGAGGAAACGTTCACGATTTTGCCGCAGCCCTGCCGTTTCATGACTCCAACCACAGCTTTGCAACAATTGAAAGTCCCTTTGAGGTTGACCTCCATGACTTGGTCCCAATCCTCCTCGGTCACGGTCTCAATCGTTCCCCTCCGGATGATCCCGGCATTGTTGACAAGGATATCAATCCTCCCAAAGATCATTTGAACCTGATTTATCATCTCCTTTACTTCAGAACTCTTAGAGATATCACAGGAAATGGCTACCGCTTCGCCGCCGCTTCTTACGATCTCATTTTTCAAGGTCTCCAATCTCTTTTTGTCAACATCCACGAGAACGACTTTTGCTCCTTCTCTGACGAAGGTTAAGGCAATGGCCTTGCCAATTCCTCTTGCTCCACCTGTAACTATCGCCACCCGATCTTTCAGCTTCACATTGGCTCCCTCGAAACCATGAACGATAGACTTTGGACAATGAATGATGAACTCCTAATTGTAACGGTAATCGTTCCAGAAATAATATTGAATCAACCGTATCCTGTTTTCGTCAGTAAACCTTACCGAATATCAAATTCGGAATGAACAAAACAATATCCGGGAAAAAGATGAGGATGATGTCTACAAGCACAATCGCTAAGATGAACGGTATACATTCTCTGAGATAATCTTCTACAGAAGAATCCAAGATAGAACAGACCGTGTACATCGACACGCCCACGGGCGGGGTGACAAGCCCCAAGACAACCACGAGCATAAAAACAATTCCAAAATGTACGGGGTCAACACCTACCTCACTAACGAGAGGGAGGAGTATGGCAGTAAAAAGCAGTATGATGACTGTGCTTTCAATAAACATGCCTGCTATAAAGACAGCTCCGACAATGAGAAGCAGTAAACCCTGAGGGTTATTGGTTATTCCGAGCATAAATCGAGAGAATGTATCGCCTGCCCTTTCATAAGCAAGGCCGTAACCAAAAATTCCCGACAAGGCAATGATGAACATAATCGAACCAATGTCAATGACGGTGAGCTCGAGGGCTCTTTTCAGCCTTTCCCAGGTGAGCTCTTTGTAGAAGAGAACTCCGACTGCTAAAGCATATACTCCGGCAAACGCGCCTGCCTCTGTTGGGGTAAACAGACCCAACCTTATTCCCCCTATCAATGCAAACGGAAATAGAAGCGCCCAGATGCTGTCAATAAATGCCATCACTACCTCCTTAAGGGAAGCTCGTTCCCTTTCGGGAAGGTACTTATTCTTCTTAGAGGTAATTGACACTGCTGTCATCAGAAACACCATCATCATCAGACCCGGTACAATACCCGCCGCAAAAAGCCTCCCTATAGAAACCTCGCCGATGGTCCCGTATATGATAAGCCCAATGCTTGGCGGAATGATTGGAGTGATGCATGCCGTAATGGTTGTAACCGAGGTCGTGTAGCCTTTTGAAAAGCCTTTCTTGATCATTTCTGTCCCGAGGATGCGCGCCTCCATGGCTGCATCGGCAATCGCTGAACCTGAAACTCCGCCCATGAGCGTGCTGAGAACGACGTTAACCTGTGCGAGTCCGCCGCGCATGTGCCCGGCGAGCACTCCCGCCAGCCTTATGAGTCTTAAGGTTATGCCGGTTTCATTCAAGAGGTTGGCGGCAAATATAAACAGCGGAATTGCGAGCAGCGGAAAGTTTTGCGTTTGCGAGATAGCCAGTTGTATCGTCATGGTAAACGGCAGTTGCGGGTTCTGCAGAAAAAAGACGGTGCCCGAAATGCCTATGGCAAAGGCTACGGGCATTCCCATCACCAGAAAAATGACAAACAAAATAAATACCAACAGCATCTTTACGGTCCTCCTGGCGCCGGTGAAATGATCCCACCGTATTCAAACCAGATCGCTCTCTGTCGCTTTGTATTGAGCGGGCTTACCTCCTTTTTATTTTCTCCCTGATCTTAATGATTGTGGTGATCATCATCAGTAGGGCTGCTACAGGCACGCATAGCGTCACCCATGTATAGCTAAACCCAGGGATGCCTTGAAAAGTCCTAAATCGGGTCGTATAGGAAAGCCACGCGCCATATCCTATCATCCCGGCTAAAAATATGAGTATGATGAAGAGATTAATGAGCTCGATCAAATTCCTATTTTTCTCCGGAAGCTTCCTGACCAGGAATTCAACGTTCATCAGCTTGTTATTCCTAAAGGCCACATCACCGCCCAGAAAAGTGCACCAGGCAAAAAGGCAGACCGCCATATCCACCGACCAGTTAATGGGGTAACCTAAGTATCGTGTCGAGGCTGCAATGAATACCAATCCTACGATGAAAACCATGAAGACTTTGATCACAAAAGTTTCGCCTTTGCAGATATACCCGTAGAGCTTTTTCATCATTCTCCTCTTTAGCCCCTGACTCGAGCAAGCGTGAACCGATGAGGAGGGCGAAAAATCCGGAATCCGAATATCGAAATCCGAGTGTTTCGAATTTATATGAACCGATCCCTCAACGAGGGGAGGGACCGGTTCGTACACCCTTCCTATTTCTTTCCAATCTCCTTGAAGACCTTCTCCTTTACGTCTGCAATTTTCAAAACCTCATAGGCCTTTTCTCCAGCCTTTCTGAAGGCTGCCAAATCAACCTTGTCGACCTCGATCATCCCTCTCTTCAGCAGGTCCGCCTTGACTACTTTCTCACTCTCCATGATGAGCTTGGAGGTTTCGAGTCCGGCTTTTTCACATTCCTCTACAAGGATTTTTTGGTAGTCAGGAGGCAAAGCATTAAACCACTTTGCGCTGATGACCTCGTAATTAACAAGCATGATATGTCTTGTCTCGCTCACGTATTTGATAACCTCGTAGAAACGTCCAGCGGGTATGTTGTTATAGACCAGTTCAACGCCATCCACTACTTTTTGTTGAAGAGCAGGATACATTTCTCCAAAGGCAAGGGCTACCGGGGTTGCACCGAGAGCGCGCACAGACTCCTGCCATATGGGCGCTGGAGGCGTTCTGATGCGAAGACCTTTTAAGTCTTCCGGGGTTCTGACCGGCTTATTGGTAAAAAAATGTCTGTAACCCTGGACCCAGCCAAAAGATAGAACCTTAAAACCATATTTGCTGGCCAGTTCGTCATGGAACCCCTTTATTGTTGGCGCATTCTTGAGTTTTGCCACTTCATCAAGATTCTCAGCACAATAGGGCCCATTCAAAATAGCTATCCCGGGAACATAATTCCCCATGCGGGCGGAGTCAGTGTTTTGGCCCACATTTGCTCCTGCTCTTATTTGCTCCAGGATATCCTCTTCAACGCCAAGCTGGGCACTTGCGAAAACCTCGATTTTAAGGCCACCCTTTGTTTTCTCCTCAACTGCTTTTGCCCACTTCTGAAATCCAGCATGATAAGGTTCTTTTGGGCCGAGCACGTGGTTGAATTTCAGCAGATACTTCTGCTGTCCAAACGCCGGTGTGAGAGAGAAAGTGATGAATAAGGATAAAACCATTAAGACAGACGCCCTCAGAGAAAATATCTTTAAGTTTTTCATAGAAACCCTCCTTCGTAGACAAAAATTTTGCAGCGAATAGAGACCTTGCTTAGACTTGCCTTTTACCCACCTCCTTTCTCAAGATTCTTTTCATTCATGTGGAGAAGATTCCTTGACTTTGTTCCTGTTAAATCCCAACCCCTGAGAGATCTTGAGAGCCGCTTCCATCACCTCCTTCTTCAGGGTTTCCTGGATCATCTTCTTGGTGATTCGAAAGGCCGGGCCAGAGACGCTGATCGCAGCAATCGCCTTTCCCATCTCATTGCAGATAGGGGCAGCCACGCAGCGAATCCCTTTCTCGTTCTCCTCATCATCAATGGCATATCCCTGCCGACTGACGATCTTCAGGTGATCCTTCAATTGGTTTGCATCCGTGATGGTATTCTCTGTCCTCTTGGCGAGGCCTTTCTCCTCGATGATACTGTTCAAGGTTTCTTCGGGAAGGTGAGCCAACAACATCTTTCCGACAGCAGAACTGTGGGCTGGATTTCGTGCACCCACCCGGGAAGCCATTCTCAGGCCACTCGGGTTATGAGCCGTTTCCACCTTATCGATATAGACGATCTCATTTCGATCGAGAAAAACCAGGTGGACTGTTTCTTTCGTTCTTTCCGCAAGCTCTCTTAAAAAAGGCTCTGCTTCTTTTCGCAGATCGAGCTGACCCAGTAGTAATTGGCCCAGCTCCACCAACCGGAAGCCTAAGAGGTAGTTCCTTGTCTTCGGGTCCTGTCGAACATATCCGAAATAGGTGAGAGAGGAAACAAGGCGATGGGTCGTTCCTTTAGGAAGCTTAACTCTTGCAGAGAGATCGCGGATGCGAATCCCCTGAGGGTTTTGAGCGAGAATGTCAAGGATGAAGGAAACCCGTTCAATGGTCTGGACAAGATTGTTCGGTTTCAAGTCCTGAGCAGACATTTGGATGTTCCACAATACGAAATGATGTTTCTTATTATAGTATCAATGAAGCGTTTGTCAAGAGTTTTTGTGATGGGGGCTTCAACTGATATCGGGCAATGTTCAAAGGGTGAGAAGATACTCCCCCTCTGCGTGAGCCTCAAAGAAATCTGCTGGGACCCAATCCATCTACCCGGCTTCCTTCGCCAGGAAAAACAAGGCTAGGCCCGCAAGTCCCTCATTTCTCCATCTACTTCTTTCGGGCGCGAAAGAGGAGATGCTCTGAGAAGATCGAAAAACAGAGTCCCACGACCAGGCCATTGCTGACCAGAGAAGAGATCGATTCCGGCATAAACTGAAAAAAGGGTTTGGGCAAGATTGAGACGGCTCCTCCCAGCAACAGAGGCAGCCCGATACTGAAATACTCCCTCCGTTGGATCTCCCGTTTGTTGGACATGATCACGCTCATCCCAGCAACCAGTTGCGACGCGAGGGCAACAAAAAGAACGGCTGCAATCACCGAAGGAGGAATCACGGTTAAAAGGGCCCACAGCTTTGGAATAAAAGCGCAGAGGGCCATAAGCGCACCGCTCATCGTCAGAACATAACGACTGGCCACCCGGGAGACAAGGACAACTCCTGTGCTCATGGAAACGCTCACTAACCCCGCGGCTCCAAAAAATGCGGCTAACAATCCTCCCGCTCCTGTCATGCAGATTCCGCGGTTGATTCGATCTTCAAGTCCCTCTTTGCCAACAATTTCAGAGATCCCCTGGATACTGCCGACGGTGTTGATCATCACAGCCACGTAAGTGAAGATCATCGTCAGGATAGCGGGTATTGAAAAGGTTGGCCATACCCCTATGAATGGAGAAGGCAAAGCAAACCAGGGGGACTCTCCCACAACCGTGAAGGAGATTTTCCCCTGCCCCAGGTAAAGAATCAGCCCAAAGAGAATCCCGGCCAGCATGGAGACAGTCTGAAAAAATCCCCCCACCCAATGAGACAGGATGGAAACAAAAAGCATAATCAGCATCGAACATACGAATACACTTAAATCCCCGTCAGGATGAACCTTGCCTGTGCCGATGATCAGGGGGGTAATGAACGGGAGAAGCGTCAACGCGACAAGCATCAGAATGACGCCTATGACATTCGGAGTAAACAAGAAGGATAGCCTCTTAAACCATTTGAATGCACCTAAAAGGACAAGCAAGAGGCTTCCAAAAATCAGTCCGCCTTCGATCACTGAAAGGCCGTGGGGAGCCAGAACGATAAAGCTTAACAGAACGGCTGAGGAAGGTGCTTCCAGGACGGGATACCGGTGCCCTTTGAGGCTTTGGAGGATATTCATGATCCCGATTACGATGAGCAACCGCTGGGAAAAACTGATTTGTGCTTCAGGGCTCAGGTCTAAGGCTCTGGTGCAGAGGGCAGTAAAGATCATCACATTCGGAATCGTAATCATCACCCATTGGAAACCATAAAGGAGCCCCTTAAAGAGGGGTGGGTTTTCATCCAACTCATAGATGAACCTTTCTTGATTCATACCCTTTCCCGACCACTTCTTATCACTTCCTACTGCTGATACCTTACTCCTATGTTTAAAGGATGTCAATCAACCCGTTTGGCTTGCGTTTTTAAGCAACTTACTGCACATTTTAACATGAGAAGAGAGGCATGTTTTTTCCCGAAAGCAATGCCAATGAATGGTTAGAAAAGGCAATAGGGAGGTGGAGACATGGCCACGGAAAATAATGGACGAAATGATGTCTTTCTTCAGACGTTGGCTACGGTCCTGCTCAGATCATTTCTTCTTGGTCTGGCATTCATGCTATTGTGGTTTCTTCTCTATTTGATTGTTCCTGGCTGGATGTTCGAGATGAATGCAAGATGGTTCAATATTGACAGACGTGACTTCGAGTTGATTAATTACTTTGGCATTGGCTTTGTTAAGCTAAGCATCGTTCTATTCTTTTTCTTTCCTTATCTGGCTATAAAATCGACGTTACGAAAAAGGAAAAGAAAATCATCCGATCCATACTGATCAGGACATGTTTGCTCCTTTTTCAACCCTCTGGAAGGAGTTGGATCTCTCCTCGATCCGGCAGTCGATGGTCATGAAGATTGAATGCACCAGGGTCTGAGTCCATGGACAAAGAAGATTCAAATTTGTTGACTCCTGTTGCCTCATAGGAAAATGTTACCGGA
>DATIGG010000028.1:0-2342 GCA_035454825.1 Thermodesulfobacteriota bacterium
ACCGAATCGTCAAGGAGACGTTCCGTCGCCTCGAAAAAGGAGATGTTAGAGGTTCTGAGCAGAAAAAGGTGATGCGGATCGTTACCCGCAAGCCGATCACTTCTTCAGAGGAAGAGCAAAAAGAGAATCCCCGATCCCGCAGTGCGAAGCTTCGTTGTGCAGAAAGGGTGTAACCGTCGCGATGGCGAAAACAGCAAACCTCCCTGCAGACCGGCTCCTCTGGATTGGAGGAAGAGCAAATGCTCGGTCCGTCTCCCGGAAGCCGAATATACTCCTCTTTGCAGTCCTTCTCCTCTTTTTGATTGGAAGCTCCCTGGTCTATGTCTGGTCACGGATCCAGGTGATCCAGGCTGGGTATGAGATCTCCAATGCCTTGAAGACCGGAAGGGCGCTGGCTGAGGAGAGTAAACGTTTAAGGTTGGAGGTGGCAACCCTCAAATCCTATGCACGAATTGAAAAATTCGCGACCGAGGAACTGGGGATGTCGAAACCGAAACCCGACCAGGTGATCATCATCCGATGAAACGAAAACCGATCAATTGGTTTAAAGTCCGGGTCTTCTTTCTCTCGTGGCTCATCTTCTTCTGTTTTGCCCTGGTCATCGGGAGAATGTTTCAACTTCAGGTCCTGAAGAAGGAACAGCTCTATGAACTGGCTAACCACCAACAGCATGCCCAAATTCCCCTGGTCCCGAAAAGGGGAATCATCTCCGATCGAAAGGGAAATGAACTGGCAGTCAGTATCGAAGTGGATTCGGTTTGCGCCGATTCCAAAAAGATCGTAGATCCGGGAAAGACGGCCCAGAGCCTGGCATCCATTCTCCAGACGGATCCAGGGGAGTTAAAGGGGAGGCTAAAGAAAGGGAGCTCTTTTGAATGGATTCAGAGAAAGATTACCCCTAAGGAGGTCGAAGAGATCAAGACCCTTCGTCTCCCGGGCATCTTTTTCTTAAAAGAGAATAAACGGTTCTATCCAAATGGCCAGTTGGGTGCCCATGTCATTGGATTTGTCGGCCTCGATTCCAAGGGTCTCGAGGGATTGGAGAGTCAATACGACAATCAGTTGAACGGGAATAAGCAGGTATGGTATGCGACAAAAGATGCCCGGGGCCGCGAAATCGTTGAAAACGTCTCTTCCCAGGAGGGAGATCGCTTCCAAAATATCGTTCTCACCCTGGATAAACACGTCCAGCATATCGTTGAGACCGAGTTAGGCCGTGCTGTTCAAAAGTGGGGCGCCAAGGCAGGCTTCGCCATTGCGATGGAGCCCTTCACCGGAAAGATTCTGGCCATGGTCGTTTTTCCTTCTTTCAATCCCAATCAATTTCTTCAGTGCCAGGCCAAAGCGTGGAGAAATCGGGCCATTGCGGATACGTTTGAACCCGGGTCCATGTTCAAAACCTTCCTGGCAGCGGCGGCTTTGGAGGAGAAGATTGTCCGGCTCACGGATTCCTTCTATTGTGAAAACGGCTCCTACACCGTTTATGAGCGCACCATCCATGATCATTCAAAGCATGGATGGTTGAATTTTCAGCAGATCATCAAATTCTCCAGCAATATCGGGGCGTCGAAGGTCGGCGAGAAATTGGGAAAGGATCGATTCTATCGCTATATCAAGGCTTTTGGATTTGGAGAGAAGACCCAGATTGGCCTGCCTGGAGAGAGCAAGGGGATCCTTCACCATCCGAGATATTGGTCACCTATTACGCTGGATACGATCTCCTTTGGCCAGGGGATTTCTGTCACAGGCATCCAGATGATCACCGCCCTGTCTGCGATTGCCAATGGCGGATTTCTGATGAAACCCCTCATCATTGAGAAGATTACCGATGAGAAAGGTCAAACGGTTCAGTCCTTCAAGCCGGAGGTCGTTCGAAAAGTGATGAGTGAGGAGACAGCCAAAAAGCTCGTCGCCGTTCTCAAAACAGCGACGGAACGAGGAGGGACAGGAGAAGGGGCTGTGCCTGCGGGGTTTGAAGTGGCTGGAAAGACCGGGACAGCACAAAAAGTCGACTCCTTGCTGAGAGGATATTCTGAGGACCGCTTTACGAGCGGTTTTATGGGGTTTGCTCCGGTTGAGGACCCGAAGCTTGCCGTCATTGTCGTGATCGATGAGCCCCAGGGCAATAACTTCGGAGGCGTGGTGGCGGCTCCTGTTTTCAAGGGTATCGTTGAAAAGGTCCTTCCCTATCTCAACGTCTTTCCAAAGGGGACACAGGTAGTAAAGAACGAGTCCGAATTCATTCCTAAAAAAGAGGCTCCAGGGAATGAACCCTTCGTGGAAGATGTGAAAATGGGAAAAGGCATGGGGAGGGTGATGATGCCTGATCTTACAGGACTCTC
>DATIGG010000029.1:0-19026 GCA_035454825.1 Thermodesulfobacteriota bacterium
CCGAAAGTTTAAACCCGAGCTGGCGTCGATCAATATGGGGTCCTTCAACTTTGGCCTGTTTCCCATTATGGAGAAGATTAAAGAATACAAATTTGACTGGGAAGAGAAATACCTTGAAAGGTCGAAGGACAATATTTTCAAAAATACCTTTTACGACCAGGAACGCATCTTTAGAATCATGAAAGAGAATGGGACGAAACCCGAGCTCGAATGCTATGATATGGGCCATCTCTACAATACTGCTTACTGGGTGGAGAAGGGCGCGATTGATCCGCCGGTATGGATTCAACTCATCTTAGGTATTCTTGGCGCCATCCAACCATCCGTCGAAAACCTTGTATTCATGAAGAATACGGCGGACAAGCTCTTTGGGAAGGATTATGTCTGGTCTGTGCTTCCCACCGGACGCCATGAATTCAATCTCTGCACAGTGGGAGCTGTGATGGGCGGAAATGTGCGGGTAGGAATGGAGGATAATCTCTATCTCGGCAAAGGGGTGTTGGCAAAGAGTAACGCAGAGATGGTGAAGAAGATGGCGCATATACTCGAACAACTCGACCTCGATCCTGCCACTCCAGAGGAAACGCGAACCATCCTGAAACTGAAAGGGAAGGAACATACGAGTTTTGTATAAATTTCAATAACCGAATTCCAAGCTCCAAATAAGCTCCAATGACCGTCTGGACTCCGGATTCCCCGGAGTGACAGTTTCGGGACTTTTTACGAATTCATCATATTTGATGATTATATTTTTGAATTTAGGTCATTGATTATTGGATATCATTTGGAGCTTGGTGCTTGGTCATTTCATTTCTATTAGGGGAGTACGATGGATCTCATCACCGGTGGGACCGGGTTTATCGGAAGCACACTGGCTAGGATGTTGCTTGAACAGGGTAAAGAGATCGGGACCTTTGACATCAAGTCAAGTTCCCCTGTTTTAGAGCCTTATGGAAAACGATGGACCCATGTTCAGGGTAGCCTTGGAAATGTGGGTGAGTTTTTTACTGCGATTCAAACCTGCAGGCCTAAAACCATATTTCACCTGGGCGGCATGCTTTCCATTCCCTCGGAACAGAACCCTCAGGCTTCTTTCTCGACGAATGTGGTCGGTACCTACAATGTTTTAGAGGGCGCACGGCTGTTCAATGTTGAGCAGGTCATCTTTGCCAGCACCAACGGAACCTATAGCGAAGACCTGGAAGGCTTAACCGTCATTGACGATCATACCTTGCAGCGTCCCTTTACCATCTACGGATGCGGCAAACTCTATGGGGAATTGCTGGGCCGGTATTATCGACGGAGGTATGGCATTGATTTTCGCTCGGTCCGGCTGCCTGCGATTGTGGGGCCTGGAGCAAAGACGAAGCATGTTTCCATCTACAACGCATGGGCCATTGAAAAGCCCTTTTTGGGCGAGCCCTATGAGATTTTTGTTACGCCGGAAACGGCTGCTCCCATCCTTTATTTCAAGGATGCAGCAAGGGCCTTCCTTGAGATTTCAAGCGCGCCCATCAGCCAGATTAGGACGATGAATTACAACCTTGCAGGGATCCATCCCATCCCCACTGCCATGGACCTTAAGAACGCCATCCTTCGTTTTCTGCCTGATGCCAGGATCAGCTTCAAACCGGATGACTTGGCAATGGCCTTTCAGAAGATGCATCAGGGCGTTCAGTGGGATGAGACCCCTGCGGTAAAAGAATGGGATTGGAAGGTTCAGTACAACTTGGAGAAGATGGTAGCGGACTTCATCAAAGAATTAAAAGAACATCCGTCGTGGTATCTCTGATTCGGGCAGCAGAAAATATGACACGGGCTCTGTCATTTCAGGATCTTCGTAATGTTCTTTAATTTACTGGCCGTTTCTTTGATCTCTCTGGCCTCTTTCAGACCCGGAATATCCTCGACCTCCTTCTTCAAATTTGAAATGAGATTCCCCTGTTTTTCTTTCTCCTTTTCTTCCTTATCAGCCTTTCTCTCGTTTCGGATCTTCCGGATCTCCTTAACAGTCTTTCCGAGACCTTCCCCGATCTGAGGGAGCTTTTTTGCCCCAAATAACACGAGAAAGATCACCAAGATCACCAGAATTTCCGTCAAGCCCAGACCAAACATCCCATAACCTCAATGACAAGTTATGAATGATGAACTATGAATGAAGAATCTCTCCTAACTCTTTTTTATAAGATATTGAACCGGGATGCAAGAAAAAAATTCAAAGGTTATTATAAGACTGGAAAAAATGACCTGGTTTTTTTGTGATTCAGAAATATAGCAGCCTGCTAAAAGAGTTCAGGGAGGAACCGCATGTCAATCGAATTGGAGTGCCCGGTTTGTGATGCCGATATTCCACTGGATGGAGACGAAAAACCAGGCGATTTGATCTTATGCTCTTTCTGCAAGGTCACTTTTAAATTGCTTAAGAAGAAGAATCACTGGGTTCTTGAGGAGGATTTTGACGAATAGAATGAAAGCCGTCTACACCTCCGATCTTCATGGCGAGATTCCTCTTTATGAGGAGCTCCTTAGTTTAGCTCATTTTTTCATGGCAGAGATCGCGGCTGTCGGTGGCGATCTTTTGCCCTCCTTTCCTCCAACCAGAAGATACGAAGATATGGTTCCGAATCAAAAGGTTTTTATCGACCAGTTTCTTCTTCCCTTCTTCGAGAGGATGATCAGGACGACAACCGTTCGCCAGATTTTCCTCATCCCTGGAAACTGGGATCTTGGTTACTTCTATCTTTTCAGAAATCCGACGGAGGGGCTGATTGATATATGCCAGAAGCATTGTCGTCTTAAGAACGGGTATGAGATGATTGGATATCCGTTTGTTCCTCCGACTCCATTTCGGCCCAAAGACTTTGAGAAGATGGATGACCCGGAGTCCCCCTGGCCTCCACAGAAAAATCCCTCCTATATCCGATCTTCCGATCAAACGGATCTGCTCATTCCCATCGACCCTCTTGTTTATTTAAGGCAACGAGAGACGATTCGGGAAGATCTGGATCATCTTGCAAGGCCTAAGAATCCTGGGAAAACAGTTTATGTGATGCATTCGCCTCCCTTTAAGACAAACCTGGATCAGATCATAGGGGGGAGGTTTACTGGAAGTCGATCCATCAGGAGATTCATTGAAGAGACGCAACCTCTCCTGACCCTTCATGGCCATATCCATGAGGCACCAGAAATCTCCGGTTCCTGCCTTGACCGAATTGGGAAAACCCTGTGCGTCAACCCGGGACAGTTTAGGGTTTCAGGGAGAACCTTATCCAGACTTCATGCCATCACCTTCGAGCTTGAGAACCTGGAAGAGACCCTTCAGCACACCCTTTTCGCCAAATGAAGAATTATGAATGTCAAATTGAAAAATAGAGTTCTCAAACCCTGGAATCCTGGGATTCTCGAACCCTTATTGGCAATTATTTTGATGAATCTCCTTATCTTTTATCCATTTGAATGTATCCGAGCCCAGAATGATCCTGCTCAGCAGTGGCATCTCCTCTGCACCAAGATTCGAGAGGGTGTCATCTCCAAGCAGGAGGCCCAGCCCCAGGTAAAGTCTTTGGAGATTTTGCTGAAAGAGTTTTATCAAAGTCATTCCGGGGTGAGAGAAAAAGAATCTCTCTGCTTCCCTTTGGAGGGGTATCATTCAAGCGCCATCGGGGGAAATGATGGGAGTGGGTATCAGACCCAAGGGTATGATTTTTTTGATGGCAACCGGCATAAAGGCCATCCGGGTCATGACATCTTTATTCGGGATAAGAATCAGGATGGTCTTGACGATGTTACAGGAAGACCTGTCAACGTCATCTCAGCCTCTTCAGGGATCGTCGTCTCCATTAACCTTGACTGGAAACCTTCGAGTCCAGTTCGAGGCGGTAACTATATCTGGATCTATGAACCTGTAACAAGCCGATATTATTACTATTCTCATCTCAAAGAGATCTTTGTCAGGATTGGTGAGGTGGTGAATCGAGGCGAGAGGATTGGGACAGTGGGTAGAACAGGGAAGAATGCCTATCCCAATCGTTCTCCCACCCATCTCCACTTCACCGTCCATCAGTCTCTGGAGGGATATCCAAAGCCAATCAATCCATACAGGGATTTGACAAGAGTGGGCTGTGAATGAAAGAATCCCTGAAAAAACGTCCTCGGAAACGTTTCCTGAGGCTATTTCAGAGATTGATAAGAATTGATGAGCCCTCAGTCTCGGGTTCGATTGGACCAGGGGAGTCTCTCCTCCGAAACCTTGAGAAGCGGATCATTAGAGACGGGTTAATCGAGGGGTATTGCTGAACGGACTGTTTTGAGGGTATCTACTCCATGGCTCAACGCTCAAGTGAGCCGCCCCAAGTTTTCTCCGGAGAGACCACCCCGGTCCCTGGGATGGAATCCCTGACCATAAGGGGTCACAAAAATTGATAAAAATTGATAAAAAATCTCTTGACATTTAAAGTCTAAAGTGGCATAAAGGCTTTGTAGGTTGTAAGAAGTAGTTTGTTTTGGATCACAAAGGGTCACAAAAGTACTTCTGAAGGCTTTTGTGGCCTTTTTTTATGAGGACCAAAGGCTATTACAACTTACTGAAAACTTACAGTAGAAAGGAGGTGAGTTGTAGTGGCCAAAGGTCGAGTAAAATGGTTTAATGAGAAGAAGGGCTTTGGATTCATTTCCAGAGATGATGGAAATGATGTCTTCGTTCACTTCTCCGCCATTAAGAGGGATGGATTTAAGTCCCTTTATGAAGGCGATGAGGTAGAGTTCGAAGTTACCAACGGTCCAAAGGGTCCGCAGGCAACGAATGTTGTGGTGTTGGGCTAAGAGAGAAGCTCGTTAAACTGAGAAAAAAAAGACCCCAGGTTTGTGCCTGGGGTTTTTTTTATGCAAGAAGGATTGCTCGTCTTGACTTCAGATAGGGGCTGTCCTATACTTCACGAAGATAGATCATTCTGTCTGTCGCGGGGAGCCGGAAGAGGTCCGGCTGAGAGGGTGATTGAGTTGTCACCGACCCGCAGAACCTGACCTGGATAATGCCAGCGGAGGGATCGACAAATCATAAAAACGATAGCCGTCCCTTCGGGTACGGCTTTTTTTATGGAGAAAAAAATTATGTTCTTGGAAGTGGATGTCTTGGCCCGGGCGCTCACTCGCGTAAGGCAGAGCCAGCCCGTTATCCATACCATCACGAACTGGGTAACAGCCGGCGATGTGGCAAAGGGTCTCCATGCCATTGGCGCAAGGCCGATCATGGCGATTGCTCTGGAAGAAGTGGAAGATATTACATACAGGGCTGATGCGTTGGTGCTCAACCTGGGAACTCCTGATCCTTCACGGGTAAAGGCGATGTTACTGGCAGGGCATTGTGCGAATTCGCTCGGACGGCCAGTGATCTTCGACCCTGTTGGGGCTGGTGCATCCAAGTTCCGGATGGAAGCTGTTCGAAATATCCTATCAGAACTCAGCATAACCACTATTCGAGGCAACAGGGCTGAAATTGGGGCATTAACAGAGATGGGAGGAGAGCTCCGTGGGATTGATGCCACGAGAGGACCAGCGGATCTTCACAGTGCAGCAAAATTGCTTTCACAAAAGACAGGGGCAGCGGTTGTGTTAAGCGGACCACAGGATCTGGTGGTGAGAAATGAGAAGATGGTGATTGTGGAAAATGGCCACCCGATGATGGGTCAGGTGACCGGCACAGGTTGCATGTTATCTGCGATCATTGGTGCTTTTGCCGCCGTCGAAAAAGACCCGATGGCTGCTGCCATCGCAGCAGCGGCCTTCTTTGGATTGGCGGGTGAACGAGCAGCCCAACAGGCGAATGGACCCGGCACTTTCAGGACAGCTCTGCTTGACACGCTGTATACATTAAAGCCAGAGAACCTGGAAGCCGGTGCCAGAATTAAATCTCCCCTTTTCTAAAGGGGCGTAAGAGGGGATTGCAAAAACGGGGGAACTGCGTGGAGACTCGAAAAGTTGCACGAGCGATCATTCTGGTTGCCATTGGCGTGGCCATTTCACCTTTCACAAGCATTCCCATTGGCATTGCCAGGATAAATCCTGCCCAGCATTTCGTCAATGTTGTAAGCGCCGTTCTTCTTGGCCCTTGGTGGGCGACGGGTATTGCTTTGATCATAGGAATCCTTCGTAATGCCCTTGGAACTGGAACCCTTCTGGCTTTCCCCGGGGGCATGATCGGCGCTTTTATTGCAGGCGTTGTCTATCGTTATACGAGAAACATCTATCTTGGAGCGTTTGGAGAAATCATCGGGACAGGAGTCATTGGAGCCGTTGTAAGTGTCCTGATCGTTGCGCCGATATTTATGGGCAGGGCCATGGCCATGGGTGCTCTGATGATTGCTTTCTCAGGAAGCACAATCCTTGGTTCAATGATTGGAATAGTCGCCCTTAAGCTTCTTGATCGGGCAGGCTTCGTCCCCTCATCGCATCCTTCTTTTCTTGTGGAAGAGCGGAAGGATGAAGGGAAATAACCACTTCATTAAGACTATAAAACCTATCTGTCTGGATGCTGGCTCAAGGAGTGGAATGACCTGATGATCCTTCGCTTCGAGGGAGTTTCCTACCGTTACCCGGCTGCTGAGGCTTGGACCCTGCAAGAGCTTACGCTGAATATTTATCAAGGCCAGGGCGTTCTGCTGGCAGGTTCGAGCGGCAGTGGCAAGTCAACCTTCTGCCGTGCCTGTATTGGTCTGATCCCGAACTTTCATGGGGGTGAATTCATCGGCCAGGTTTTCACGGATGGACTTGATACACGGCAACATCCGGTCTATCGGTTGTTCAGCCATGCCGGCCTCGTCTTCCAAAATCCGGACGCCCAGCTTTTTAATCAGACCGTCGAGGCAGAGCTGGCCTATGGACTGGAGAGCGTGGGGCTGGCTTCGGCTGAGATCGAGAAGCGTCTGGCCTGGGCGAGCGAATCTGCTGGATTAGGGCCATTTCTCTCCCGGCCGCCTTATACGCTATCCGGAGGAGAAAAGCAGAGGGTTGCCCTTGGCGCCATCTTGGCTCTGCGGCCTCGACTTCTTCTGTTCGATGAGCCATTTACCCATCTTGACCCGGAAGGAGCCGAATTCCTCCGTCGTATCCTTCGAACGATTCAGGCTGAGGAAATCACAGTGATTGTCGTGGAACACAGGCTCCACGAAGTGATTGCTGATTTTGATCGTCTCGTTGTCCTTCATGAGGGACAGGTGGCCGCTGACGGACCTCCACGCCAGGTATTGAGCCATGATGTTTCGAAATACGGACTCAGTCTGCCTCCACTCGTAAGACTCTTCCAAGCCTCAGGATGGAAAGGTATCCCGCTTACGAGAGAAGAAGCACTCTATGGGTTGAAGAATCAAAATTTGACGGATAAGACGGCGAGTATTCGTAATCTGACTTCTCCCCCCTTTAGCAAAGGAAGGAAGAGAGGGTTTGAGAATAAGGACTCTGTGGTAGAAATGGATGATGTTTGGTTCAAATATGATGATTCTCCAACTCTCCGTGGGATTAATTTAACGCTGAATCAAGGGGAATGCGTTGCCTTTGTTGGGAGAAACGGAGCGGGTAAAACCACACTCGTCAAACATCTCAATGGACTGCTGAAGCCGAAGAAAGGGGCTGTAAAGATACTCGGCCGTAATACCCTTAAAACTCCGGTGGCCGAACTCGCCCGGCATGTTGGATTTGCCTGGCAGAACCCTAATGATCAACTCTTTCAGGCTAACGTGCTTGATGAAGTCTTGACCGGACCAAGGGCACTGGGAGTTCATGATTCAGCCTGGTATAATGAACTCTTTGAACGTTTTGAGCTTGGGCCGCTTCTCGAACGGTCCCCGTTTCAACTGAGTGAGGGCCAGAAGAAGCGTGTCTCTTTTGCAGCCGCCCTGGCTGTTCAACCCGGACTCGTTGTTCTCGATGAACCGACTGCAGGGCAGGATGAGTCTTTTCGCCGGGAACTCGGGAGACTGATCATAGAACTTCGAGCCGAGGAAAGGACCGTTGTGCTGGTCACCCATGATCTCGAATTTGCAGCTGAGCATGCCAGCCGATGGATTGCCCTGGCTGATGGACAGGTGGTTGCGGATGGGCCGCCTGAGGAGGTCATGGCTGATGAAACAGCAATGAAGAGAGCCGGTCTTCGACCGACACAGCGATTCCAGTTGATCCAGGCAATAAAACAAGAAAAAGGCTTAGCGCAAAGCGCATAGGGCATGGTGCAATCCAGTGAAATCAAATTCAAATATCTGAAATTTTCTGAACGTGTCATCCTGAACTTTCAGGATCTCACTCCCTGAGTAGGTGAACCAAATTCAGTCTGACAACAATTGTCCTTTGAGTGTTAAGAGAAATTTCCAAAGTTTTGCATGTAAGAATCCAATTCTGTCATTCCCTTGAAAAGGGAACCCAGAAACAAGTATTTCTCCATGGAGAAGAGGAGGTAACAAATCATTAATGGAGACTAATAATGCTCTTTTCATCCCTTGACCCTCGATCTAAACTTATTGCCGCCATCGCTACCACTATCATTTTGATGGTATCTAATCAATGGACATTCCTGCTGATCGCTCTGGCAGTATTCATGGGGACAATGATTGTACTCCGTCTCGGTCGATCCTGGCTCGACCTGCTGAAAGGGTTGGGTTTCGCGGTTGTGAGTTTCTTTGTGATTGCCTGGGTTGCCTTTGATTTAATGACAGGAATTACAGCAGGGCTCCGGTTACTCACCATCAGTACCGTGTTCTTTCTCTTCTTTCAGACAACATCACCCGAGGTCCTGTCGAATGCTTTGATCAAGATGGGAATTCCATATGCTCTTGCCTTTGTGCTTACCGCCTCGATGCAGTTCATTCCTGTCTTGATTCGGAAGGCAGCCAGCATCCGCGATGCCCAGCGTAGCCGGGGCATCTCGTTAGATAGCAGCATAGCAATTCTCCGCCACCTGCCCGCATTGACTGGCCCTCTTCTCATTCAGGCGTTTAAGCTTGCGGACGAATTAGCAGAGGCCATGGAGGCCCGTGGCTTCGGCGCTCCGGGCCGCCGCTTCCTTCACGAGCCACATTTTAGGTGGATGGACTGGTGGGTGGTGGCAGGGAGTATTGCCGGATTGGGAATTTTCTTGTGGATCCAGAGAATATAATCTAACAGGCTGCCGAAAAGTTCCCGATGGTAGTTCTTGACGGCATGATGGTCTACCCCACAAATCATTTCTATTTTGCAACTCACCTGAGGATCAAAATTTCCTGAATCCTCAACCCCCTCTATCACAACGGTTTATTTGGTTGAAAACTTTGAGATACCCTCCATCGATCTGTTAAAGTTCAATGGGGGATACGGTATGTCAAGAAATTTCATGAGCGATCGCGGAAGATGTTAATGTTCAAGATATTTCGGTACGGATTTATCCTACTCTGGTCTCTTTCGACGTTAGCGATGGCTGCTGAACCGGTGGAAGTGATCGTGGAGGGGCTTGAAGGGGATACGCTCAAGAATGTCCAGGCAGGTCTTGCTCTGCCCCCGAGTTTGGTGCAGGAGGGTCGGGTCGACCCTTTATGGCTGAAACTCTTTGAGCGACAGATTCCAGAGAAGGTTCGACAGGCCCTCGAGCCTTTTGGTTACTACAATCCTCAAATCCGCGTATCTCTCGAAGTGATCCAGGAGGGCCTCTTTCGCCTCCGCGTCTATGTGGAACCCGGACACCCGGTGCGGGTCAGCTCCGCTAAGATTGAACTCCGGGGCATGGGTTCGCAAGAACAGGAATTGAAAGATCTGGTGAAGGCCTTTTCCCTCAAAGAGGGCGATATCTTGCGCCAGACTAAATACGAAGAGGCAAAGGGAGCGCTCAAGGCGAAGGCCCTGGAGCTTGGATATCTTGATGCCGATTTCTCGGTTCATGAGATCCGTGTATCACAAGGTGAGCGGAAAGCCAGTATCGAACTGGTCCTTGAAACAGGATCCCAATACTATTTCGGCGAGGTGACGTTTGCGGGTACTCCCAATTACCCGGAGCGGTTTTTAAGGCGGTATCTGGCCTTTCGTGCCGGAGAGGTCTTTTCCTATTCAAAGATTGCCCAGACCCAGCTCAATCTGATCAACTCCGATCGCTTCAAAGAAGCAGGGATCGACGCAAGAAAAGAGGAATCTCAGAATCTCCGTATTCCGGTCAAGATTAACCTGGCTCCTTCGAAACCAAAGCGGTTCCGCTTCGGGGTGGGGTATGAAACTGATTTAGGGCCGAGACTCTCTGCCCGCTATCAGGATCTCAATTTTCAACGCCGGGGCCATGAGCTCGACTCGGAACTCAATCTCTCTCAACGTCTCCAGGGGCTTGTTACGAGCTATGTATGGCCAGGGCAGAAGGATTTGGACAGTAAGACTTCCTTTAAACTGGGAATCCAGAGAGAGGATACGGAAACCTATACCAGTCGATCGGTCTTCTTAGGGCCGGAGTATGTCCATAGCTTTGCCCATGGCAGCGGACTTCTCCACAGTCTCGGACGCGGGAGTATTGGCTCGGTTTATCTCCAGGCGCGTCTGGAAGACTTCAGGGTTGGAGAAGAAGATGGCCGTTCAAGGCTTCTCATGCCGGGCCTTCGATTTTCACGCCGTCAGTATGATGATCTCATCCGTCCGACCCGGGGTTATCGCTTTGCCCTTGAAACCAGAGGGGCTGCTCAGGCTTTCGGATCGGATACCAATTTTCTGCAGCTTCTCTTTAATGGAGATATGCTGATTCCATTGCCCCTCCGATTCGCACTCTTTCTGAGGGCTCAGGCCGGCGTGACATGGAGTGACCCCGTCGAGGATCTCCCCCCTTCCGTCAGGTTCTTTGCCGGAGGAGACCAGAGCGTGCGGGGTTATGCGTATCAATCTTTGGGGCCGAAAGATATTTTTGGAAATGTGACGGGTGGCAAGCATCTGCTGGCGGGAAGTATTGAACTCGAAAAACCCATCAGTAAACTATTCGGAATTGCCGCGTTTTACGATGTGGGGAATGCCTTCAATAGTCTCAATAACGTGGACCTTCAGCAGGGCGCAGGAATGGGGATTCGGCTCTACACCCCTGTGGGGCCCGTCCGGTTCGATCTTGCCCGCCAGGTCGGCGTGAAAGATCCAAAATTCCGCGTCCATTTCACCGTTGGATTCCAATTATGAAAAAGTGGCTCAAGTACGGTTCGATCGGTTTTGCGCTCTTATTAGGGATTGCCTTTGCGACGGGTTGGCTTTTGACCACTCCGGCAGGCGCCCGCTGGTTGTTGGGAGCTATCTCGCACTGGGCGTCGGTTGAGATCGATGCCCGAAAGATCACGGGAAGGTTCTTCGATGAGCTTCGACTGGAAGGGTTGAAGATCCGATGGCCAGAGGGCCTGATCGAGATAGACCGGTTGCAGGTTCGCTGGCAACCTGCCAACCTCCTGGCTGGAAGGATTGTCCTTTCTGACCTGGACGTGGGTCGCATGGAGATCAAAGACGGTCGCCCTCAAACTAACGCCCCTCCGGACCTGACCCTCCCGAGGATTCAACTTCTGCCGGCATGGCTCCAACTTGAAGCCAAGTCTTTCAGGTTAAAGGAATTGATCTATCGACGATTGGATGGGGATCCTTTCATGGCAGAGGACGTTTCTACCCAACTGCTCTTATCTCAAAGCACGGTCAAACTGAAGAACATGAGCTTCAAGACCTCCTACGGTCTCGGGGAGGGAAGGGGTGAAATCCAATTCTTAAAACCTGCCCTGCACCTGGATCTCAGCTTCACTCCGAAAGAGGCTGTCCTTGGCCTGAATCATCTCTCCATCGGCCTTAGACTCCTTCGTTCCCGTCACCCTGAACAGATGGCCGGGACAATGGCCTTTACAGGAGGGTTGGCTTCGGGTGAAAAGGTCGAAGCGAAGGGGGAAGTGGGGCTGAATTCAAACCAGATTAGAATGAGCCGGGTCCTTCTTTTGGAACCTGGTCGCCCTGGAACCGTGACCTTTGACGGCCAGGTCAGCTTCATTCCGGACCAACCCTTGATCAGCCTCCAATTGAAGATGGAGGAAATCGATCTTTCAAAAGACCTGGTCCTTAAGACAAAGATATCAGGCGACCTGTGGGTTGAAGGAAACCCTTCTCATTTCAAGGGCAACTTCAAGATCGAAAACTCTGATGAATCGTGGCGCGTTGCCCGCCTTTCCGGATCCTTTCAGGGAAACCGACAGGGAGTCATTGTCTCTGCTCTCGATGGCGCCCTGCTGAACGGAACCTTGAAGGGCCAATTGGGGGTTTCATGGTCAAAGGGTTTCTCCCTTAGAGGGAATCTTCAGGGAAGAGACCTTGACCCAAGCAGGATCACCCAGGACTGGCCAGGCAGAATCAACATGAACATCGATGGTCATCTACAATGGCCTGAGTCAATGCCCCTCGAAGGGAAACTGGAGGCCTTTCTGCTTGACAGCCATCTGAGGGGAAAGGCCTTAACTGGGAGAATCAATGCCCAGGTCGATCAAGGAATGCTCCAGTTGAAGAGGGCCGACCTGCACGGCAATGGTTTTGATCTTTCTGTACAGGGAGAACTCAAAAACCGTCTCGACTTTGAGGCAAGAGTCAGCGATCTTTCAGGTCTGATTCCAGGGGCTCAAGGGAGCTTCAATGGAAAAGGATGGGTCCGTTGGCAGGAGCATCTTTGGGCAGGCCTTCTGAGCGGTCAGGGAAAGAATGTTTCCATCCGTCAATTTAAGGCGGCCAGCATGGATGTGACTGCCCGGCTCGATGAGGAAGCAAGGGGCGGCATAGATTTAAAAACAAAGGCCGCTAAAGTGGTAGTTGGTAGCATTCAAGCAGATTCCGTATCTCTGGATATGAAGGGATTGCTTAGGGATCACACCCTCGAAGTTGTGATCCGCTGGCCGGAAGGCGATGCTCAAGGAGCCTTTGCAGGGGGCTACACGAAGGAGGCCTGGAAAGGGACGATCACCCGGTTGACAGGAGACTACCCACGAGGAAGAGCCTGGAGCATGACGTCTCCTGTGACACTCAGCCTTTCGACCAGTCGATTGAGTCTCACTCCTTTTGTGGTCACCAGCGGCACCGGTGAACGGGTGCGGGTCCGGGCGGACCTTGCCCTGAAACCCATCTCCGGGATCCTGGAGGCCGAATGGGAACAATTTGATCTTGCCCGTCTTCACCTACGTCTCACAAAGCCTCTTCTTCTTGGCCAGACAACCGGGAAGCTGAAAACCGAATGGCTGGGAGAGAACCGAATCCGTCTCCATGCAGGGATCGACATGGCAGGGAGCGTTCAAGACCCATCCTTAAAATTGGGACAGATCAGGGGGATGGTGAATCTCGACTGGACCGAAAAGGGACTCGATCTCTCTTACGGGGCAGAACTGGTTGATGGCGGAACTTTCCATGGACAGCTCTTGTCTCCTGAATCCGGCCGTTTTGCCCTGCCGGAGCAGTTGAAGATCAAGGCCTTTTGGAAGGCTGTTGATCTCGATCTTCTCAAAGACTGGCTTCCGCAGGACCTGACCCTTAAAGGCCAGGCCTCAGGCCGTCTTTCGGGACAGTGGTCAAAGGGACGGGCATGGATCACCGCAGGAGAAATAAAGGTCTCACAGGGGATGGTGCGATGGAAGACCAGAGAAGGACCCATTCAATCAGCCCTCCGAAATGCCGATTTAAACTGGTCATGGCATGATGACGATTTGCAGGGCAATCTCACATTCACCCTTGCAAACTATGGAGAGATCAAAGGGAGGTTCCAGCTTCCCCTGACTGGCCAATGGCCTCTGGCATTTCAAAAAACCGGGCCCGTTTCACTTTCCCTTAAGGCACAGGTTGAAGAAAGGGGATTGCTCTCCATCCTTCTCCCGAAGTGGGTGAAGGAAAGCCGGGGTGCCATTGACCTCAATCTGAATGCTAATGGGACCTGGGAAAAGCCGCAGATTGAGGGGAGCCTCCGACTGAAAAAGTTAGGAATCCAAGTGCTCGCAGCTTCTTCCTTTCTATCTCCCTCGGATAAGAAAACGGTTGACTCCATCAACATAGAGTCACCCCGCGGGTTAGTAAGCCTGAACTGGGACGAGAAAGGCCTTCTCGCCCTCTATGAAATGGAGCTTGCAGAGGGCGGAAGGTTGCAGGGACAACTCACATCTCCCCAGCCTGCTCACCTGGCCCCTCCCGAGAGGGGAACTTTAAGCGCTGTCGCGGAGGGAATACGGCTTAACTCACTCCGTCCATGGATACCGCCGGCTTTCGATGCAGACGGTTTTCTGTCAGGAAAGTTTGATGGAGAGTGGGATGCCGGCTCCCGTTTCAAGATGAAAGGAGATTTAAAAGTTTCGGGGGGAAATTTAAACTGGAGGAGGGAAGATGGACAGATCAGCGCCAAATTGAAAGAGGGTGATCTGCACCTGGATTGGGACAATGAAACGTTAAGGGGCGATCTCTCGATGGTTCTTGAAAAATATGGTCACGCAAGGGGAAACTTCAGAGTTCCCCTGCCGGCGCGCCTTCCTCTCGCTTCTCCCGTGGATGGGCCCATCCACTTTCTCCTTCAGGGTCAGTTCATGGAGATGGGCTTGCTTGCTTCCCTTTTTCCTGGAGTGATCCAGGAGAGTCGCGGCCAACTTGACCTGAACCTGGCTGTGAATGGGACCTTGAAAAGACCGAAACCGGAGGGTCATCTGAGGTTCGAAAAGGCAGGAGCCTACCTTCCGGCGGCCGGAATTCGTCTGGAAGATTTTGGATTGGAAGCAAAATTTTCTGAGGAGCAGGTCCAGATCGTCTCCTTCCGTGTCCGGTCCGGGCCAGGTCATATCGAGGGGGCGGCCACATTCTCCGTCAAAGATCGGAGGATTTCTCGTTTTCAGGGGATGCTCAGGGGAGATCGGTTCCAGATGATTTATCTGCCGGAGCTTCAAGTTTTGTGCACGCCCCGGCTTGAACTGGACGGAACTCTGGAGAGGCTGAAGGTGCGGGGGGAGATCCAGCTTCCAGAATTTTCTTTATCGGGTCTCCAGACAAGAGGGCTGATCCGTCCCAGCCCGGATGTCATCATTGTGGACAAAAAGGAGGTTCCGAAATCAGATTCCGCTTTCCCCCTTGACGCAGAGCTTCGTGTCATTCTTGGAGAGAAGGTTTTTGTCAGGACCGGAGGGATTGATGCACGGTTGGCCGGAGGTTTCACCCTGAGAGTTGAGCCATCAAGGGCGATGAAAGCGGATGGGGAGATCCAGGTTGCGCAAGGCCATTACACATTCTATGGGCAGAAGCTCGATATCACCCGTGGTCGCCTGATATTCAGCGGTCCCATCGATAATCCTTCCCTTGATGTTCTGGCCCTCCGGAAGATCAAGGGAGCCACGAGATGGGAGGAACAACTCCAGGAGGTTCAAGCCGGTGTGGTGGTAACGGGAAACATCCAGTCGCCCATGGTTCGATTGTACTCTCAACCCATCCTGCCCGAAAAGGATGTCCTTTCCTACATCGTTTTCGGACAGCCGGTAATCAAAGGCAATCAATCCCAGACGGCATCGCTGATGCAGGCGGCTGGAGCCCTCCTCTCTGCAGGAGAATCGGTACTGCTTAAGAATCAGTTATCCAGCCAGATGGGGATCGATTCCCTGGATATCAGAACAACGACCATAGGCAGTCCAGGGAGTACAGAAAGCCCGGGGAGCGCGGGGAGCGGTGAACTCTCCCGCTCCATCGTGACGGTCGGCAAATACCTGGATCCAAGACTTTACGTTGGAATTGGAGGGTCACCCTTCACAAAGGCCTATCAGATTATTCTTCGATACAGTCTCACCAAACATCTCGAGGTCGAGACGAAGGGTGGGACTGAAAGCGGAGCCAATCTTTATTACAAGATTGAGTTCGACTGATGCTTCGGCCCCTTTCACCGAAACGGGCAGTCATCCCAAAACAAGGATTTTTCATTTCATTAATCAATTCGGTTACCCGAAAGATCTCGCAGGGAAAACACTCTTTCAGGCAGCAATTCGCCAGAAATACGGTGTTAGCCTGGTGGGTATCCGCCGCGGGCAGGAAATCATTTACAATCCAGGGGCGGAATCATAAAACTTGAATCCTTTCTCCTGGGCGGCGATGTCCATGGATACGGTCACGAGGCACTCCACGGGTAAGCACAAATCCATGCTCCGCTCCCGGAGGTCAACCGTTTTTAGATACCGATTGCAGACCCCGCATACATACAGCCGATATCTGCCCTCATCGTCGGAATAGTAGGTTTGAGAGTCCGTTGATTTGCAGAAGGGACAGCCGATCCGGCCATAGGTCCACTCTCCATAACATCGAGGGCACAGCAGAGTTCGTGGACCTGATCCTGAGGTCAGGGCAGCGAAAGCGGGCCTGCCGCCGCAGATGGGACAGTATTCTCGATACCACAGGTCCAGCGGAGTGCGGGGCAGTATCAGATCGCATGCCAACTGCAGATACGGAGCCAAGACAAAGCCGCAGGCTGTCCGGGCCCAATTGACCGTGGCTCCGGAAATGACCAATGGGCCACTGCTGTGAAAGATCTCCCGCGCCCATTCGATAATCTTTTCCGAGGGGGGGGCCGTTTCGAGCCCACAACTTTCACCGGCAAATGGGGTCAAAAGTTGAACGATGTTCTTATAAAGATCCAGGAGAGGGGGGGCTGGCATGTTCAATTCTTCGAACGTAATTTGAGGAAGACCGTTGGTCAGACCTGCGAGATTCACTTCTTTTTCTTCGAAGTCCTTAGCCTTTCCGGATGCTCTCAACTGGGATTTAAACGCAAATTGCGCCTGGAAAAGATTTTGATAGAAGTTCAACAGTTCCTTAATGTCCCGGTGAATCGATTGGGCCTTCTCCAGGTCGGACAGGATCGTTTGATCCCGTTGTCTGAACGACATACCTCATCCCTCCGATTCGAAATGAATAAAAAATCTCTGCGATAGAAAAATCTTGATCAAGAAACCACTATAGCCGAATTTTTTGCTTTTTCAAAGGACAAACGACCGCTTCCTCCCGGTTCCAAAATGAATTTGTAGATCCTGGAGTCAAAGAGGGCTGCCGACTCAAGTCATTTGACACCCCCATGCTTTTTTGATATAGTTAGCTCCATGATCCGTCGCTTTCAACGGTTGCCGTAAAGGAGGAAGGAAGATACCTAATCCGCCTGATCCGAAATGGCCTTTATGGACTTGGCCAAACGACACTAAATCGTCTGGGACGGATCAGACATACCGCTTGTCGATACAAATGAATACCATTTAGGGAAGGGACTCCATGCGTGTTCTTGTCGTGGACGATGAACCAGGGATCCGGGAGGGGTGCAGGCGGGCCCTTACCCCCCAAGGGTTTGAGGTGGAAGTAGCTGAAAATGGACCTTCCGGTCTGCACAAACTCCAAGAAGGGGTTTTTGATATCCTCCTGTTGGATGCCATGATGCCGGGAATGAGCGGACTGGAAATGCTCCATCATGTCCGAGAATTGTACCCTGAGATCATCTGTATCATGATCACCGGATATGCAACTGTTGAACTGGCAGTGCAAGCCATGCGTGATGGTGCCCAAGATTTTATTGCCAAACCCTTTACCCCGGGGCTCCTCCTCGAAGTGATGAATCGAGAACTGGACCACCAGAGACTGAGGCGCGAGGCGCAACGGGTCAAAAACCTTGAGGAAGAAATCCGAGGGTTGACTCGAGTGAGGGCCGAAATGGAAAAGCTGGCGACCGTTGAGAGCCGCTTTATGTTGACGATGGTTCATGTCTTGAGGGCTCCGGTTGCCATCCTGCAGAATTCCGTCCAGCTGATTCAAAAGGGATATGTTCCGCCGGAGGAACTTCCCCAGGTTCTGGAAAGAGCGAATCTGCGTGCGGGAGAACTTCTCGCCACTTTGGACGACATTCTTCTTCTGTCCCGGCTCAAGGAAAGAGTGGGTGCCAAGCCCACAGAGACCGTTTCCTTGGCAGAGGTCTTGGATTCTGTGAAATCGTCACTTCAGAAAGAAGTGGAAGAGCGCCAATTGATCGTTTCGACAGAGGTTGTCGATTGCCCTGTCTTGCTCGGGAATCCGGATCACTTTCGATTGCTTTGGAGCCAATTGTTGAGCAATGCAATCCAGTACACTCCCCAAGGGGGACGAATCACCCTCTCCCTCAATACGGATTCTCACAAAAGGCAGATTCAGGGAACGGTTTCCGATTCCGGGATTGGGATTGCAACCGAGGAGATCCCTCGGATCTTCGAAGTGTTCTACCGCTCGGAGGCAGCGAAATCCGTAAAGGAAACCGGGACAGGTCTTGGATTGCCGATTGTTCAACAGATCCTTTCCCTCTATGGCGGCACGATCGAAATCGATTCAACCCCAGGAAAAGGAAGCTCAATCCGTTTCACCCTTCCTCAGTCCAACCTACAAGGCGGAGAAGTTCCTTGATTCCCTGGATGCCTTCATTGCTGGGATGGCGCCTCCGAAAAGTTCTGATCGCTTCTTTTTGCCTCTTGGCCGGACTTACCGTCGGATTGAATGCCCTGGTGTCATCCCTGGTGATTGAGGAATACCTGACCACTGCCGAGTCAAATCTGGTTGCCCGAGACATGGGTCTCGCCAAAGCTTTTTATCAACTGAAGCTTGATGAAGTCTCCGCGATCAGTCACCGCCTGGCCTTAGATCCATGGGTCATCCAGAATTTAAACCTTGCTTCTTCGGGCATTCCGGAAGCCATCAACATTATCGATCAGCAGATTATAAACAAGATCACTGTACTCGCATTAGGGGGAACCCACTTAATCGCGATTCTGAATCCCCGAGGGGACCTGGTCGTCGGCCGGCTGGTCAACCAGGAAGGGATCATTTTACCCCTTATTTCAAAAGGGGAATGGGGCCAACTGCCGATTGTGAAAGAGGTTTTACAAAATGGCAAACCGCAGGCCGCCACAGAGGTGATTCCTGTTGAATTTCTTGCCCAGGTCGGTCTGGACCGGCAGGCCTTTGTCCCTCTGGTCGAAACCCCTCTGGCTGCGCCTGAACCCTTTGACCCCCGAGAGGGCA
>DATIGG010000030.1:0-4662 GCA_035454825.1 Thermodesulfobacteriota bacterium
CTTCCCCGATTTTTTCTTCCTTATAAGTTGTCTTATTCTCGAAATCCAAGACGACAATCTTTTTCCTATAACCCGTCTGGAAGAAGGGAAGGGATGAGCTGAAAGGTCTTGTTGGAAGAGAGGCAACCCTGGGTTCTTTATCTCTTTCTATTTTGGGGGGAGGTGTTTGTGTGGAAGGTTGTTTAGAGGTTGCCGAGGTTTCTGCCTTTGGAGGGTTGACACCCTTCACTTGCTCCATGCCTTCGATGGAGACCGTTTTTCCAGTGGCAGTTTTTTCAGGCTGCTTTTCTTTCTTCTTCCCAATAATCGGTAGGTTGGAGCAGGCATTCAAAGAAAATAGAAGGCCGATCATCAGGATAAAAATATGAATTGACGTTTTCTTGTTGCGAATCATAGTAAGTTCCCTCTTGGATGATGTTGGTGTAATATGACCAATTTTGGCCCGGATGTCAACCCCGCTTCACCGTCACTCCGGCCCCTTATCAAGTGCGGGGTAAACTCCAGCCGGAGTCCAGACATCGTCCCGACGAAAGTCGGGAACCATCCCAAAGGCTGGATCCCGGTTTCCACCGGGAATCCTGGATTCCGGCTCTTGCCGGAAGACGGGCCTTCCCATGACTTGTGGCGTTGTGGATAGAGAGAGAAGTGGGGGGGGGTGATGACAAAGTAAAAAAAAGGCGGTCCAGAGGACCGCCTTTTGACTGGAGTTTTTTAGAAAGTGTAAATCAGCTTGGTAATGAAGGTCCATGGATTGTCCGGTTTCTCATTCTTGAGAAATACGGGATCCCAGAACTTCAGGGCATCCCCTGGGAAGAGGATACCGCCACCAAAGTTAAAGGTCAGATTTTTATAGACCTGCCATTCGTTGATCAGGTCGATTTCCCAGCCGATCGTGCTATTATTCTTGAGTCCAAGACCAAGCGAATCGCGGGAGTTTCCAAAGGTATCACCGTTCTTTGAGGTATCGCCGATGTAAAGCCCCTGCAAGGTCACTTTGAATTCGGGTGTTACCTTGTAATTCCCATAGAGCTTGGCAAACCAGAGTCCGCCAACGGAGCCTCTCGTCATACTGGTTCCGGAATTGCTGTAAGCCCACCCATTGAAGCCACCGCTAAGATAGGAAGCAAAAAGCACTTCACTCTCCTGCATGCCGGTCTCTGACGACGGCGGAACAGCAAAGCTCCCAACCTTCGAAGATATTGCTCCTGCATCTGCAAATGCAGGATCGGCAACACCTTGTCCGGGAAGTCCAAGGTTCGACGTCTTTCTCAGATCAGCACCTGATCCGTACACTCCTACGACCCCAAAGTTAAAGGCCTCCCATGGGAAGTTGACTTTCAGATAGCCTGCATAGCCATTGTATTTGACTTTTGGCAATCCACTTCTGCTCTTTACATCTCCTTTGTCGTAGATTGCGTCGAAGTTGATCATGGCAGGACCGATCTTGCCATCAGCATAGGCTCCTATCCACCACATCTTTGCATCGCTGGGCGGGGTTGTGCCGTATGCGGTACCATTGAGGGATGAATTCAGGGGGTATTGCTGCGCGTTAAAATACACCCCGTACCCACCGATCGTGAAGCTGTCGACTTTTGCGTTGACATGGAGTCCATAGGCATCGACGTCGTCGCTGGTAGCTAATCTTCCTTCAAGAGCCTTGGCCCACATCCCGATGATGGTTACGGGATCGATCTTTGCAGCAGCCGTGACACCTGCGGCGTCCCAATACCAGAACATCGGAGACCGGACACCAAACGGCTGGATTCCAGCCCTGACCGTGATGGGGACTGGAATGTAGGGAACGGCAGCGTCAATATAGACGTTTTTGACTTCAACGCCTGACCGGTCAGCTGTCAAGAAGCCGATCTGGTTTCGGCCAGAACCCAGTCCTGCGCCTCCACTCGGGTCATCGCCCCAGGTTCGGGAGTCCCCCTCAAGGAAGATGGTTCCGCTCAACTCTTTGCCCATGATGGCATCAAATTTGAGCCTGAAGCGTTGTTCTACGTAGGACGCTGTCCTGTTAAATTCGGCGCCACCTGGTTGCAGTCGTGTGGGAATGACCTGCACGAATCCTACTGAATTCTGGATATTTGTGGTCGTGTTAAACTGCCACATTTGTGTGGTCACGCTGATGAAACCCGATGCCCTGAAATCAAGCTTCGGTTGGCTATATGCAGTGGCTGCAAAAGCCAAGATCAAAAGACTTAAGACAAATATTTTTTTCATCTCTTTTCCTCCTCAGTTTCATGTTTTTGACTGCTGTAAGAAAATCCAATTTTCAGTCAACTTCCACCGAACTACTTATAAATATTCACTTTCAGAAACCCTTTTCACCTCCTTTCATTTCGCAACGCCTCATCCCTTTGCTTATCCTTAATAATGCGGAGTGAAAGGGGGAAGCGGTGCAATTAGATTTGTGAAATAACCGCACAAGGAAATTAAATTCCTTTAATTTTGTTTTCTATACCATTCTCAGAAAAAGTTGTCAAGTATTTTTTTTTGAAGTTTTAAATTCTTTAAATATATCAATAACTTAGTGAAACATATTTTTTTATCAAAAACCAAACAAAGACAGATCTATTTAAGAAAAATCACCATCTTACTCCCCTTCAAAGACAGGTTCCTTCCTCCTCCCCCTTCAAGAGGGAGGTCAGCCCTGCACCACGCCGTGCACCACGTAGGGTGCACGATTAGTCCTGAACCCCGTGTGGTTCAGGATAGGGTGCAGGACAAAACCCTGAACCTAACATGGTTCAGGGGAGGGGGATGGGGTGTCTGTCAGAGTAGTACTAATAGAGTTTAAAAAATAAGATTTGGCTCTCCGTCTTTCTGGAGAACGCCCCAGAAAGGCCTTCTTGAGTCAATACGACACCGACAACAAGTTCTTCTTCCCCCTTATTCTCTATATCTTTGACCTGGTAATCGGCAATGTATCCTGTAATTTCTCTTGTCTTCCAGTTTGTAACGAATCTATTTTCGTCCCAAACGAGATTATAGATCTCTCCCTTTTCGTACACCCTCATCCTTTCAAAGACAGCCCCGGTGACGAATTCATTCTTATTAATGATTACCTCAGGGATTCCGTCCCCATCAAGATCCCTGACAACAATCCTCCCAGGGATAAAGACCCTCCATGGAGGGGCATCAAAGTGCTGATAAGCCTCTTCCTTCTTCTTCCTCGTTTCATAGAAATTGTTGGTGCCTCCGAAGCGATCTTTTCCCCTCCATGATTCCTTCCCATCATCAGAGAAAATATTTAAATATTCGAGCCGGTCAAGCCTGATCAATTCCGGTTTCCCTTTTCCACGAACATCGGCCACCGCAAGGCCAAAAATCTGTGCCTCCTTTGGGAAGGGCATCTTGGGACCCTTTTCAAACGATTTTTTCTTCCAGGCCATCTTATAAATGGGACCCACCGGAATGCCTTCTGACCCCATCTGTTGCCCCATTAAAATAGGGCCTTCTTTGGGATGCTCCAGCACGCGAAAGAACCACCCTGACTTTTCAGTGATCTTCCTGAATCTCCCTTCCTCGTACTCCAGAATGAAAGAGCGGAGATCGTCTCCCACGACTGCAGAAACAACGATCTCTGCATATCCATTTCGGTTCACATCTGCCACGTCGAGGGTCAAGAAATCGTATTCGTATCCGGCTTCAATCTTTTGAAAGAGGTTTAATTTTTCTCCATCGTATCTAAAAATATACAGATCGTGATGATCCATGACGACCAGTTCATTCTTCTTGTCGCCATCAACATCTCCAATGTCAAGGCCTCTGATTTCAAAGCTGAAGGTCTGGCTCTTTTTGAAGCCTTCGGTATCGAGCCGCGTTCGGTCTCTCTGAATATGGGTAGATCTGCCAGGTTCTCCCGCCCGTCCTGTCACGGCGCGGCGGCCTAAAATCTTATTCCCGATTTCCAGGCTGAAATCTCCAATCTTCATCATGACATCATCGATGCCTTTGGTTTGGGCAAAGATACCCGTGGGAGGTTTGTCTTCCGTAATAGAGATCAGACGGGCATCGAGACTGATATAATCACCGACCTTTGTGATGCTTCCAAGAACGATGTAGTCAGCTCCCACCCTCATCCCGATCTTCGCGGCAGAGGCCTCATCAAGTCGCAAGGGTCTTTCTTCATAAAGGGCCCGCTCGACCGTCGTCCGGTCAATGACCGTGATTCTTCCTTCAACAGTAATCCGGGATGCAAGGATGTCATAGATTCCTTCCCTGAGGTAGTCGAGATTTTCCTGGCTATGGATCAGAAAGGGAAGAATCGCAACCTTATATGTCTTTTGGGAGTCTCTTGCCTGGGACCATGTGGAAGTGACGCGACAGATCAGGAGGCTAATGAGAAAAGTCGAGACAAGACATAGAGTGATCCATTTCAATTTCATGGGAGTTCCTTTCATATTTTGTACCATCTAAGCCCACTCCCATCCGCTGAACCATGTTAGGTTCAGAGCATCGTCCTGCAGCACCCTATCCTGAACCACACGGGGTTCAGGACTAATCGTGCACCCTACGTGTTGCACGGCGTGGTGCAGGGCGGAGCTGGCCCTCCGTCCGGCGCCTTAGTCCCAGTGGCGAGTCCAGCGAGGTTATGGCGGCTCTGGACGGCGGCGCCCCTCAAGGGAAGAAAAATCGCCGTCTTCCTCCCTTCTC
>DATIGG010000031.1:0-5278 GCA_035454825.1 Thermodesulfobacteriota bacterium
CTATACCAACAACTGGCCAGCTGACCGCAGTGTAGGCAATGTGCCACCCACCGGGGTCTACTTCTGGACCTTGGGAGGGATTTTTTCACTCTTCGTTGTCCTTGGCATTTTCATCTTCTTTGTCCATCACTATGGAATTTGGTACGGTGCGGCTAAGGGGGTTGCTCTATCAGAGAAGATGATTGATATGCCTCTTACCCCCAGTCAATTCACGGCCGCTAAATATTTTCTGGTCGTCATCCTTCTCTTTCTAATTCAAACCAGTTTCGGCGGGCTCTTAGCCCACTATACGATCAACCCTGCCAGTTTCTATTTCCCTATTGTTGCGGCCATCATTCCCTATAGCTGGGCGAAGAGCTGGCACCTGCAGCTCGCCATCTTCTGGATTGCCACAACCTGGATTGGTTCGGCCATCTATCTGGCTCCCATCATCGGAGGGGTTGAACCCCGGAGGCAATCTGTCCTTGTCCAGTTATTGTTCATCGCGATCCTGGTTGTAGCCGGAGGAAGCCTCCTCGGAGAGATCGCAGGAATCAAGGGGTTGTTGGGAGACTGGTGGTTCTGGATCGGCCATCAGGGATGGGAGTATCTGGAATTGGGAAGACTCTGGCAGATCCTGCTTTTCGTAGGATTAATTGCCTGGCTCCTCATCGTCTACCGTCCCCTTTCCAATCACTTGAAACAGCATCCGAGGACGGAATTCTGCTCCCTCGTCACATTCTATCTCCTCAGCGCAATCACCGTGGTGGGATTTTTTGGCTTCGGGTTGCTCTACGGCAGGGGGTCTCACCTCACCGTGGCGGACTACTGGAGATGGTTTGTCGTCCATATCTGGGTGGAGAGCATCTTTGAGTTCTTTGGAATCGCTGTCATCTCCCTGCTTCTCGTCACCATGGGCCTGGCGCCTGTCCGGGGAGCCCTCACCGTTGCCTATTTCACAGCCACCATCGTCTTTGTCAGCGGCATCCTTGGAACCGCCCACCACTACTTCTGGTATGGAGGACCTTCTTTCTGGCTTGGCATAGGAGCTGTTTTTTCCTCTCTGGAACCCATCCCCTTATTTGGCCTCGTGGTGCGAGGACTGCTGGAATATAAGTCAATCCTCAAGGCGGGGAAGGATTTTCCATACAAGTGGCCTCTGTATTTCCTTGTGGCCTCTTCCTTCTGGAACTTTCTGGGAGCGGGCGTCTTTGGCTTTCTCATCAATCTGCCCATTGTCAATTACTATGAGCATGGAACCTACCTGACCATGAACCATGGCCATGGGGCCCTGTTTGGAGTCTACGGGATGCTCTCCATCGGACTTTTGCTCTTTTCCTGGAGGGGAATGGTACAAAAAGGAGTTTGGAATGACCGGATCCTCAAGCTCTCGTTCTTTGGATTCAATATCGGTCTTCTCCTCCTTACCCTTGGGACGCTTTTTCCTGTGGGGATTCTTCAGGCATGGATCAGTTATAGGGATGGACTCTGGATGGCCCGGGACGCCTCGTTCTTTGAGTCAGGTGTCGTCCGGTTCATCGGGATGGTACGGATCATCCCTGATCTTTGCATCATTGTTCTGGGGGTGATTCCTCTGGCCTATTTTCTTTTCAAGACTTACGGGCACCTCAAGGCCAAGGAGATTCAGGAAGGAGAGTCGGTCTGGGACCGCCTGGGAATCAGATGGTAAGGGCTATTCCACAATGCAGATCGCTATTCCGGCTCCCTGAGTGATGATTTTGCGAGTGATGTTCCCCATTCAGTGTCAATTCGATGATTTGGAGAATGAAGGACATGGAGAGAAAAGGCTCAGCATAGGCCCTGTTGCTTATCGGAATCAGGACAGGTCGCAAGTAAAATGGATTCGACCAATGCCAGGAAATCCCGGGTCGGTGAATCCTTCGTGAGATAATGATCCGCCTTGATCTGGCGGGCAGCCTCCCGGTATTCGGGAAGATCATAACTCGTCAAGATAACGAGGGTGATGTCGGAGTAATTCATCTTTATTTTTTTGGCAAGCTCAAGCCCATTTTCACCAGGTAACCGAACATCCATAAAGACGATACGAGGATGGAAGTTCTCAATCTTGGGGAAAAGGTCGCTTCCATCCGGTTCTTCTTCAACGGTCATCGTAGGAAACCGGGCACACAAAATCTCCTTAAGCATTTGCCGGAAAGTAGCATTATCTTCAACGATCAAT
Organism: Thermodesulfobacteriota bacterium; assembly: GCA_035454825.1. Taxonomy (GTDB): domain Bacteria; phylum Desulfobacterota; class BSN033; order BSN033; family UBA1163; genus DATIGG01. The sequence continues at coordinate 2,180 of DATIGG010000031.1, forward strand.
GTTCTGCACATGGGAACCATTCTCCTCTTTCTTCCTTTCCTTGAGTGATAGAGAAAACATCGATTGACCACCTTTATTGATTGAAGAACGACTGCCCCTCTCTGCTGATGAAAGTCTGTCCATAAAGTGAGGCCCCGCATCAAGTGCGGGGGTAAACTCTTCAGGGCCGGCAGGTCGACCCATGGAATTTATAGACGGACGCTCATGGATATCACTTTACTAATAATGCAAAGCATGGTAAATAAGGTATGTCCTGTATTTCTTGGGAAAAAAGACTGTATTTTTCGAGACAAGAGAGGTAGGGAGGATTTATGGCAGGAGAAAGACAACGCATTGTCATTGCTGAAGACTACACCATCCTCAGAGAAGGATTGCGGGCCTTGATCTCCTCCAATCCTGACTATGAAGTGGTTGGAGAGGCGGGGGATGGCCATGAGGCCATTCAGCGTGTTGAGAGGCTTAAACCCCACCTGGTTTTGATGGATCTGTCGATGCCCCGGATGAACGGCATGGATGCCATCCGGGAAATTCGGAAACGGGTTCCGGCGACAAAGATCGTGGTCTTAACCATCCATAAAACCGAGGAATATATCCTCGCAACCCTGAAGGCAGGGGCCAATGGCTATGTTCTCAAGGATGCCACCCATCATGAACTGATGATGGCTGTGGCGAACGTTTTGAGTGGCAAGCGTTATATTAGTCCTGGAATTTCCGAGAAGGTGATTGAAGGGTACTTGGAGGGGAGGAAGAGCATCAAATCCCATACCTCCTGGGATACCGTCACCCATCGGGAGAGGGAGATCCTGAAGCTGATCGGCGAGGGTTATCGAAACAAAGAGATTGCCGATTATCTCTGTATCAGCGTCAAGACTGTTGAGAAGCATCGGGCCAATCTGATGGAAAAGCTGAATCTCCATAATGTTCAGGCCCTCACCGCCTTCGCCATCGAAAAAGGCCTGGTCAACCGGTAAAAAATAATGAGGCTTTACTTCTTCGTCTCCTCCTCTTCTTTCAGAAGTTTATAGTCGATTGAATCGACGAGGGCTTGCCAGCTTGCTTGGAGAATGTTCTCTGAAACGCCGACCGTACCCCATTCGGATTTCCCATCTCCGGATTCGATGAGAACCCTTGTCTTTGCCGCTGTCCCATCCTTGGAGGATAGAATTCGGACCTTGTAGTCAAGAAGTTTGACCTCTTCCAATTCGGGATAGAACTTTTCCAGCGCCTTCCGGAGGGCGTGATCCAAGGCATTGACCGGTCCGTCTCCAACGGCCGCCGTGTGCTCGACCTGGTCTCTCACGCGGACCATGATGGTTGCCTCTGAAAGAGAGGGGGTCTCCTCTTCCTTTTTCTCCACGATGACCCGGAAACTCATAAGATCAAAAAATTTTCGGTGGTGTCCAAGGGCCTTCTTGATAAGGATTTCAAAAGAGGCCTCTGCCCCCTCAAACTGGAACCCCTCGCTCTCGAGCCGTTTCAGGTCCTCCAGAATGTTCCGAATTTTCGGATCCTTACTCTCGATATCGATCGAATATTCAGCAGCTTTATAGAGGATGTTGGATTCGCCGGAAAGATCCGAAATGAGAACCCTTTGATGGTTTCCGACCCGTTCAGGCTGGACGTGCTCGTAGGTTGCTACATTCTTTCGGATGGCGCTGACATGGATGCCCCCCTTATGAGCAAAGGCGCTATCCCCCACATAGGGAAGATATTTCGGATGGGGCAGATTGGCCAGCTCGGACACGAAACGGGAGACTTCTCGAATCTTTGTGAGCTGGTCATCCGTGATACAATCCATCCCCATCTTCAATTTGAGATTCGGAAGGATGGAGCAGAGATTCGCATTTCCGCAGCGCTCGCCATAGCCATTGATCGTACCCTGGACCATCTGGATCCCCTCTCTCACGGCGAGAATGGAATTGGCAACGGCCAAGTCTGTATCATTGTGAACATGAATTCCTAAAGGAACTCGAACCTCTTTGTTGACCTCGCGAAGGATCGATTGAATCTCATCGGGGAGGGAGCCTCCATTGGTGTCACATAAAATGATCCAGTCAGCCTTGGCCTCCTGGGCCGTCCTCAGGGTGGAGAGGGCATATCCGGGATTGTGTTTGAATCCATCGAAAAAATGCTCGGCGTCAAAGAGGACTTCTGGAACCCGATCCTTGAGATAACGGATCGATTCATAGATGATTTCAAGATTCTGATCCAGGGTGATCTGCATTGCCTCCAGAGGGTGAATATCCCAGGACTTTCCAAAGATGGTGATTGCCTCTGTGCCGCTTTCAATCAGGCGCTCGAGATTTGAATCCCGTTGAGGTGGCACTCCTGCCCGGCAGGTGCTTCCGAAAGCAACCACCTTGGCGTGGGAAAGAGGCACGGTCTGAATCTCCTGGAAAAATTGGAGGTCCTTTGGATTTGAACCCGGCCACCCTCCTTCGATATAGTGGATTCCCAAGTCATCAAGCTGATGGGCAATTCGCACCTTATCTTCCACTGAAAAGGCGATATCCTCTGCCTGGGAGCCATCTCGAAGGGTGGTATCGTAAATTTTGATGGAGCGTAGATTGCTCAAGAAAACCTCTCCAAAAGATCATTGCAAAGTTATCATTGCAAAATTGTCAACTATCAATTCGTTGTTCCTTCTCATTGCTAACCGTCAATTTTGCAAATTGTATTGATGGATTAACCCTCTTCGGTGACCGCCGGCTTGTCCAATTCGAAGGCATCGTGGAGGGCACGGACCGCCAACTCCGCATATTTCAAATCAATCACGCAGGAAATCTTGATTTCTGAGGTTGAGATCATATAAATATTGATTCTCTCCTTGGCTAAAGCGGAAAACATCTGGGCTGCCACATTGGAATGGCTTCTCATCCCGACGCCCACGATCGATACCTTGGCGATGTCTTCGTTGGTGTCGACTTCCTTCGCCCCGACTTCCTTCATAGATTCTTTAACGATTTGAAGGGTCTTGGCAAAATCAGGTTTAGAGACGGTAAAGGCGACGTCGGCATAACCCTTCTCGGTGCTGGAGGTCTGAATGATCATGTCCACAACAATATTCGCATCGGCAATGGGTTGGAATATTCTTGCTGC
>DATIGG010000032.1:0-4178 GCA_035454825.1 Thermodesulfobacteriota bacterium
TGGGTTCAAAATCGGAGGGGCGATAATCGAAGATCGATGGGTAATAGAGGGTCCATCGGATGGCATCTCGGGGTCGAACGACGGTATGCAATACAGGGGATTGGTTTCCTGAGCTCATTGCCGATTGCCCCCTCGTCAGGCGGATTTTCCCAGCCTGATTCGATGCAGTCACCAGACCCTCAAAGAGGTGCAGGAGAGTCTTATCCGCTTCAACTTCCATATAGAATTCTGTCCCCTCAACCGTTGCATTTACGAAGGGGGTTACCACCCTTATGCTTCGGCGGTGACGGCTTAAGAAATGGATGGCTCCCCTCAGAAGTTCGATCAGAGAAGTTTTCTCCTCCGGTTGTGAAAATGAGACCGTCGTATTTTGATCGAGACGAAGGGTCGTTTCGTTAAAAAGGACGATGTCCGCCCGGCCTCGTATAAGGACGCGAATCCTGTCCCCGGGACAGTAAGTTTCATGAAGCTTTACAGCCCGCCACTGTCTTTCACCCGCTCTGAGGGATTGGACACCTCCTTGAGCAGAAACCACTTTTGCCACCCATTTTTCGCATGTTTCTGCCCTGGCTCTGGGAGACAATAAGAAAAGGGCCAGAAGGCAAATTGCCGAGAGTGAAAAGAGAATCTTTAGAGGTTTCATGGATGTTCCCCTATTGTCAAGAGATGTCTCCCCTCTCCCCTTGGGAGACTGTATCGCAAATCCATTCATGGTTCGACAAGCTCACCATGAATGGACATAGCCACCTTAAATCTTAATTACTTAGAGTCTGTCCATAAACTGACGGTTTCTTAAAAAGTCTTCATTCCGGCGAAAGCCGGAATCCAGTATTTACGAGATCTTCTGGATACCCCCGTATCAAGTACGGGGCAGGCTCCTCAAGTCCGGCATGACAGAATATCGGACTTTATAGACAGAGACTACTTAGCCGTTCGTCCTGAGCGTGTCGAAGGGCGCACGGCGAATTACGACACAGTCGTTACTTTTTATCCATATGGACGACTCCGTCCCATCCGGTTTCGGGAGGATTCATTTTATATTCCTCACACAACTTAATGTAGAAGGATGAAGGACCGTCTTCTCCGAAGTCCTCCATTGATCTCTGAAACTTCTCAATGGCTTCATCCCAGGATTGCCCTCGAAACGCGGTGAGGGCTTCATTAAAAATGAAACAGGCTCTTCTCTGCTCCTCGGTCGAGGTCTCCTGGGGACAGAGGAGTCCATAAATGACAAGGGGTTTTGATTTTCCAGCTAACAGAAATGTTCCAAGTTCCCTCGTCAAGAAACCGTCCAGTTGATGGATCACTTCTTCTGATGTCAGAATTCGCGTTCCCAGGTATTTATTCAAACCCTCAACCCTTGTGGCCGTATTAACAATGTCTCCCACCGGACGGTATTCGTAATGGTCCATGGCTCCAATATGGCCAAGCAGGATCTGTCCGGAATGAAGGCCGATGCGTGTGGGAAGTTGGAACCTCCCTGAAGAGTGGTTGAATTGTTGAATGGCCATTGCAATATCGAGGGCAGCATAACACGCCTCTTTTCGCAGAGGTGTGTCCGGATGCTCTGCTATCCAGATGGCTAATACCGAATCGCCGATGACGTTGGCGACGATCCCGGCCCGTTGTTTGATAGGCCTGAAAACCGTTTCATAATATTGATTCATAAAATTGCCAAGTTCCTCCGGATCCATGGCCTCGGAAAGCGCAGTGTAATGCTCTGCATCTGTGGAGAGGCAGATGCCATAGACCACCTGGCGGCTGCTTTTGATATGGGCAATATTTTTTGATAACTGATCAACAACTCCGTTGGGGAGGTAATATCCGAAGGCTTTCCGAATGTTCTCGCGTTCCCTATTCGAATCCAAATACCGCCATAACACAGCGCCAAAAAAGGCGAGCGGAAATTGAATCAATAATGGAAGAATCATGGGATACCAGGTGGCCATCGCATCAAATTGGTATCTTGCAAAAAGGAGATAGGCAATGCTCAATCCGATGACGGCTGCAGTCGCGAGGAGGGCAGGAAGGAGGAGAAAGATCATTCCGATGGTCACACCCCAAGTGAAAATGAGAAGGAGGTGGGCAATGAAGCTGAGGGGGTGAATCGGTTGATCTCTCAGGAGGTTTGAAAAGGCGGTGGCGGCAATTTCAACACCACTGATATCAATGCCGCTCGATTGAGAGAAAGTGGTGTGAAAACCATCCTTCTGTCCCGGCTGGAAGCGTTCCGAGAGCCCGATAAAGACTGCCTTTCCCTTACAGTCAAGGGGCCTCTGACCCTGAAAACCCTTCTCCTCCTTTTTCAGGACTTGATGGAATGAAATCGTGGGGATGGTTCCTGAGGGGCCATAGAAATTCAAATATTGGCTATTGGCACTTTGGTACATTTTGATGAGGGATTTAAGAAGCTCGGTCTTCTTGATGTCGTGAGACGCCGGGGGGCGGTCCTGCAATTTCCTTAGCATCGTTTCAGCAACGAGTGGATTACTTTCAAAGATCTCCCTGATCTGCTGAATGACCTTTTTGACATTTTTTTCGCCAATAACCTCCTCCTTGTGACGGGGCAAATTCGAGACTTGGATAGGATCGATCTTTTCCAGGAGACCTATCAATTCCTCGTAAATCTCCATCGCAAAGATTTGAAAGGCCATGACGGGCAGTGTGGGTGTGTCTCCTGCTCCTGTCTTGAAGGTCCAATATTGACTGACCTTCACAGGAACTTTTGGAAGAGGAAAAGGTGCCAATGCAACAGCAGATTGGGCAAGAGAGGGAATGGGCGGCACCAGCTTGATAATCGTGAGGTCTCCCGGAAGGTCACTTTGCCTGTCTGGCAAGGAGACCTTTTCCATTTCAAGGATTTCACAGAGGATGACGTTCCCCGCCTTCTGGATTGCTTCACTGAAAAAGGATTCTTCCTCCATGGATTTGGCTTCATCGAAAAAAATGTCAAAGGCGATGACTCTCGCCCCTTCTTTGACCAGGATTTCTGTCAGACGAGCGTGAAGGGACCGAGGCCATTTCCGGGGGTCATTGGGCAAACGGAGGGAATCCGAGGAGGCCTTATCCAAACTGATGATGATCGCTCCCGGAGGAGGTTCTTTTACGCCCCTTAATTTGAACAGGAGATCAAGGCCGATCTCTTCCTCGAGATCAACTCCAAGCGGAAGGAGGGTTACCACCAAACCCAACAATCCTGTCAGAACGCCCAGGATAATGGCCTTTAGGAAACGAGACACGATTGAACCACCCTGAATAAGATCCTATTATTGGCGAACCGACTCCCCCTCCGAAAGGCGGGAGAGGAACAGATAAGGAGGATTGAATATTATCCCTACCAGATTTCAGAGTGGGGGTCAATAAGATTTTTTACTCTCTCCCTTGTTTGCAGATTTGCTTGTGTTCTGGGGTTGAAAAAAAATGACTTGTTAAGGTATCGAATTTTTGGTATCTATATTAATACCCTAACGACGGGAAATGGGATCAGTGGGAAAGGAAGTGACGGATCATGATAACGATTCCTGCCTTAAAGGGAAGACAGTTTGAAGTTGAATTTTATCAGACCTCATTTACGAACGGTTTGAGACCGAGGGCGAGTGGCGAAGAAAATCGGCAGGAGGAACAAGAGGAACCGTGGAGCTTCTCCCGCATAAGCTTCGGGAGGCTATGAAGGTTCATTAAAGCAAAAAAAATCCACCAGACTCATTGAATCTGGTGGATTAGGTTAGAGGTTAAACGAGGAGGAAAGAGATATTTTTGTCTTGTCTTGAAATTACTATACAACATCAACATTAAAAGAAGATTAAATTCGGATTAAAAAATTCTAATTTGCCCCATACCTTACCTTGGCCCCTTCGGGGGTAAAGGAAGGGGGGACGGAGGTGGCCAATGGAAGAGGGAAGAAAATTAACTGAAGAGGAATTTGTCATCCAGGCGATCAAGAAACTGAGAAAAGAACCCTTTCGAGGGATTCACAGTGTCTACAGTGGTTTCAATGAGGCGTTCCGGAAATATTTTGGAACCAATCCTGTAGAGGCCACCACCAAGCTGGCTGCTGAAGGAAAGATCGAGACCCGACCCTTTAAGGGCGGGATGATGCTCTTTCTTCCCGGGGAAGCACCGAAAAGACCTACCACCGACGAAATCATCCAAAACATCACAGGCGGAAATCCTTCGAT
>DATIGG010000033.1:0-8358 GCA_035454825.1 Thermodesulfobacteriota bacterium
GAAGAGGGTCACCGGATAACCTCTCAGGGCGAGATAGTAAGCACAGGAGAGCCCTGCAGGACCGGCTCCAATGATCGCCACCTTTTCAGACCGCGGGGCCTCCTTTTTTAGCTCCGGCCCTTTCCTCTTTTCGATCTCATAGTCAGCCACAAACCGGTTGAGCCATTTGATGGAGATGGGATCATCCACATTTCCCCGGCGGCAGTTACTTTCACAGGGCCTGACACAGACCCTGCCCAGAACCCCGGCCAGGCAGGTTGCCTCCCGAATCGCCTCCAGGGAATCGAGAAATCTTCCTTCCTTGATTAATTCAACATACCGGGAGATCGGAAGATGGGAGGGACAGGCGCTCTCACAGGGGGCCGTTACTTTCACCTTGTATTCCTGGCGAGGCACCTTCTTTTTCGACTGGATTACCTCTTGGAACTGACTTCTAAAATGATCGATGGCATGAAGAACAGGTTTTGGACCTGTCTGTCCGAGATTGCATTTGGAGCTCTTCAGGATCGACTCACCCATGCTTTTTAATCGATCAAGGTCTTCCATTCTGCCCTGACCCTCTGCAATCCGGTTCATCACCGTTGCCATGACTCGGGTTCCTACTCGGCAGGGCGTGCATTTCCCGCACGATTCACTCTGCACTGCCTCGAGGTAGGCCCGGGTCAGATCGACCATGTCAACCTCAGGGTCCCGGATGGCGACTCCATCCCATCCCAAAAAGGCTTTGATCGTTTTCTCTTTATCAAATTCGAGAGGCAGATTGAGGTTCGGTACCGCCTGTCGTTCAGCCTCGGCCTTTCCTCGGTTATCCGTGACTACTCCGCCCCAGCTGCTGAAAAGGATATCCGTCATAACAACACCTCAACAAAATTCCAATCACCAAATTCTTGTCCTCTGCGGCTACCGGTCGATTTCTCCCAGGACGATGTCAATGCTTCCGATGGTTGTGACCACATCTGCGATCAGACTGCCTTCAATCATTTTGGGCAGGGCGCTCAGGTTAAGAAAGGACGGGGGTCGTATTCTCACCCGGAAGGGATGGTTCGATCCATCACTGACAACATAAAAACCGAGCTCGCCCTTGGCAGACTCGACACTCGCATAGACTTCACCCTTTGGAGGATAGAATCCTTCGGAGACGATCTTAAAGTGGCGGATGAGCGAAGCGATATCGCTCATGACCGCTTCTTTCTGTGGGAGGTCGACCTTTGGATCTCCGGCAATGACAGGGCCCTTCGGCATCCTTTCCAGTGCCTGTTTCGCAATGGAATTCGACCACTCCATCTCTCTCAGTCGAACAACGTACCGGTCGTAAACGTCTCCGACGGAACCGACAGGAATGTCAAAATCGAATTCGTCATAACTCGAATAGGGAAATGCCTTTCTCACATCCCATTTTACGCCAGAGGCCCGGAGGGTTGGACCAGTCACCCCCCAGTTCATGGCATCTTCCTTCGAAAGAATCCCCACTTTCTTGGTCCGGTTTAACCAGATCACATTCTCTGTGAGGAGGGTTTCGTATTCCTTCATATGTTCGGGAAAAGTCTCGACAAAGGCCTTAACCTTCTCTTCGATGCCATTTGGAAGGTCTTTGGAAACCCCGCCGATTCTCATATAAGTGGGGGTCAATCTTCCACCGGCGACCTCATCAAAGATCCTTAAAATGTCTTCCCTTTCTCGGAAAGTATAGAAGATGGGCGTCGTGGCCCCAAGATCGAGCACATGAGTTCCAAGCCAGATGAGGTGGGCTGCAATGCGCTGGAGCTCTGCCATCATGACTCTCAGGTATTGGGCCCGTTTGGGAACCTCGATGCCTAAGAGCTTCTCCACGGCCAAGACATATGCCAGGTTGTTTCCCATGGCGTTGGTATAGTCCAGGCGGTCGGTGAGAGGAATGAACTGATGATAGGTCTTGCTTTCACCCAGTTTCTCAACCCCCCGGTGGAGGTGTCCGATGTGGGGTGTTGCCTTCACAATGATCTCCCCGTCTAACTCGAGGACCAACCTCAGAACCCCGTGGGTTGCCGGGTGTTGGGGCCCCATATTGATGGTCATGAATCGCGTTTCTGCCATTTCAGACCCCTGGAACAAAAGGTTTGTCAAAGTCCGGTCCCTCGACCGGGTAATCTTTCCGCATGGGATAACCTTCGTACCCATCCCAGAGGAGAATCCTCCTCAGGTCCGGATGGTTCTCGAAGGGGATACCGAAGAGGTCATAAGCTTCCCTTTCAAGCCAGTTGGCGGCTCTCCAGATCGACTCGACGCTTGGGATGGATTCTCCTTCCGCCACTCTTGTTTTGAGTCTCAGTCGCTGGTTCCTTTTCATAGAGTAGAGATGATATACGATTTCAAAGCGAGGGGTTTCAGGAAAGAAATCGACGCCACAGAGGTCTGTAAGAAACTGATACTGGAGGTCAGGATCTGCGTAGAGAAATTTGCAAATTTCATAAATCTCTTTTTTTGAAACCGTGACGGTCACTTCATCCCGAAATGTCTTTACTTCTAAGAGCGAAGCTCCAAATTTCTCTTTCAGTTTGTCGACCGGGGATTGGTTTTCACCCATGACTTCATCCTCTTATAATTCGAGACTGCTTCGAACATCCTTTCGATGAGCAAGCGTCTCTGTCTCAATCTTTTTTTGGAGTTTCACAAGGGCTGCAAGGAGAGCCTCGGGCCTTGGAGGGCAACCCGGCACATAGAAGTCGACGGGGAGGATTTGATCGACTCCCTGGACGACACTGTAGGTCTTAAAGATTCCACCGGAGCAAGCACAGGCCCCATAGGCGATCACCCACTTTGGCTCTGGCATCTGTTCGTAGATCCGTTTTACCATCGGGGCCATCTTCTTCGTCAAAGTCCCTGCGACAATCATGAGATCTGATTGCCTGGGTGAAGGTCTAAAAACCTCTGAGCCAAATCGAGCAATATCCCAGGTTGCCATGCTGGCAACCATCATTTCCAGGGCGCAACAGGCAAGACCGAAAGTGACAGGCCAGATCGAATACTTCCGGCCCCAGTTGACCACCTTATCCAGGTAGGGCATCAACGGGGTTTTCTCGAGGGAGGTTTCTATTCCCATTCCAATGCTCCTTTTTTCCAGATGTAGAGATAAGCGACGATTAAAATGCTGATAAAGACGGCCATGGCAAGAAAGGCAAAGAACTTTAATTCTTTATAAACGACAGCCAGGGGATAGAGAAAGACCACCTCGATATCGAACAGAATAAAGAGCATTGCGAAAATATAATATTTGATGGGAATCCGTGTATAGGTAGGGCCAACAGTGGGCATTCCGCATTCGTAAGGGGCCTGTTTGATCGCGGAGGGTTTTTTCTGGCCTAACAGAGAGGAGGCAACAATTGCAAAACACGCAAAGGCGATAGCGATACCGACAAAGAAAAGAATAGGCAGATACTCAATGAGCATACCCCACACCCCACCCGTGGAATTTCTAAATCCCCGTAAAGTTATCCAATTATTCCTTTTTTGTCAAGAACTAATTTTAATGAGGTTCGCATCTTTAACGAGTTGAAATGGTTGAATAATATTTTGAAATCATTCAAAGGATTGACTTTTTGGCGATGGTGGATTAAATGTTTTCTGTAATGCCATTCCTTCAAATCCTCCCCAAAAGACGGAAAATCAAGGAGCAAAAAACCTGCAGAAGCTGCGGGTCATTCCATGCAAAAAAGGAGTGAAAATGCCAGAAACATTCGATCTGAGCCGGCTTGATGAGGTCCTCGGTAAATACACGGGTGAAGAGGGTACCCTTATTCCGATTCTTCAGGAGGCCCAGGAGATCTGCGGTTACCTCTCCGAGGAGACGTTGAACCATATTGGAAAACGCCTCCATATTCCGACGAGCCGGATTTTCGGAGTGGTGACGTTCTATGCCCAATTCTATACGACTCCGAGGGGACGCCACACCGTGCGGGTCTGCCGGGGAACAGCCTGTCATGTCCGCGGGGGGAAACATATCCTCAGGGCAGTTCAACAGGTTCTCGGCGTGGGTGAGAACGAGACCACGCCCGATTCTAAATTCACTTTTGAGACCGTTGCTTGCCTGGGAGCCTGTGCCCTATCTCCAGTCCTTCTTGTCAACAAAAATTACTATGGTAAACTGACACCGGCCAAGGTGGAACAGGTATTGAAACAGTATGCCTAAGGAGGAAGAACGTTGAAGCTGAAGTCCGATCAGGATTTGACCGCCTTTCGAGAAGCCATTCTCAAGACGAAAGATCCGAAGAAAACATGTGTGACGATTTGTGGCGGGACAGGGTGCCGGGCATGGGGAGGCGAGGAAGTACGATCAGCCTTTATTGAGGAGATCCGGAAGCAAGGCCTTGAAGGAAAGGCTGATGTGATGCGCACCGGCTGCCATGGGTTCTGTGAACGGGGACCGGTCGTTGTGATCCTTCCTGAAGAGATTTTCTATCAGCAGGTGGTGGTCGGCGACGTGGCAGAGATCGTCTCTGAAACCCTTCTTCAAAAACGCCTCGTCCAGCGGCTGCTCTACTCCGATCCTGCGACAGGCCGGGTGATCACCTATGATCATGATGTTCCTTTCTATAAGGGGCAGATGCGTAAGGTATTTAGCGATAACGGCCGGATCGATCCTACGGAGATTCGGGATTACATTGGCCGGGGAGGATATTCAGCCCTCGGCAAGGTTCTCTTCTCAATGACGCCGGAGCAGGTGATCGATGAGGTTGAGAAATCAGGATTGCGGGGCCGGGGAGGAGCAGGATTTCCCACAGGAAGAAAGTGGCGCCTGACCCGCAGGTCCCAGGGTGACGTGAAATATCTTGTCTGTAATGCAGATGAGGGAGACCCTGGTGCTTTCATGGACCGAAGTGTGCTCGAAGGGAATCCCCATCTCGTCCTTGAGGGGATGCTGATTGCCGCTTATTCGATTGGATCCCAGAGTGGTTATGTCTATGTCCGCGCAGAATATCCACTCGCCGTTCACCACCTGAAGATCGCCATCGCTCAGGCAGAGGAAATGGGCCTTCTCGGAGATCACATTCTGGGGTCGGATTTTAGCTTTCATCTGAAGATTAAGGAAGGGGCAGGCGCCTTTGTCTGCGGTGAGGAGACAGCCCTTCTGGCCTCCATCGAAGGAAAGAGGGGGATGCCCCGGGCACGTCCCCCTTTTCCTGCCATTGCAGGCCTTTGGGGAAAACCGACCAATATTAATAATGTGGAGACCTATGCGAACATCCGGTCCATCATCCTCGATGGATCAGCAGCCTATGCATCGATTGGAACCCAGGGCAGCAAGGGAACAAAGATTTTCTCCCTCACCGGGAAAATTAACAATACCGGCCTCGTGGAAGTCCCCATGGGCACGACACTGCGCGATGTCATTTACACGATTGGCGGAGGCATCCCGAGAGGCAGGCGCTTCAAGGCAGCCCAGATGGGCGGTCCATCAGGGGGATGCTTGCCCACTCAGTATCTCGATCTTCCCATCGATTACGAGTCCCTGACCCAGGCCGGCTCCATGATGGGTTCAGGCGGCATGATCGTCATGGACGAAAAGACCTGCATGGTCGATATCGCCCGGTTCTTCCTGGCCTTCACTCAGGACGAATCCTGCGGAAAGTGCGTCCCCTGCCGCATCGGCACGAAGCGAATGCTCGAGATCCTGACGCGTATCACCAGAGGCGAAGGAAGAGACGAGGATATTGACACCCTGGTCGATATGGGAAAGACGATCAAGGACTCAGCCCTCTGTGGATTAGGCCAGACCTGCCCCAATCCCGTGCTATCAACCATTAATCATTTCCGGCATGAATATGAGGCCCATATCCGCGACAGGTTCTGTCCTTCCGGTGCCTGTGATAGCCTGGTCTTTGCCCCCTGTGAAAATATCTGTCCGGTGCGGTGTGATGCGGTTGGATATACCGCCCTGATCTCCGAGGGAAGATATGATGAGGCTCTCAGGCTGATTCGCTTGACGATGCCACTGGCCGGGATCTGCGGTCGGGTCTGCAATCACCCCTGTGAGAACATGTGCAAGCGGGGAGAGATCGATGAGCCGATTGCCATTTCATCCCTCAAGCGATTTGCGTCGGACTGGGAGATCAAGCTGGGGAAGATGGCCCCTCCAACATTTTTAGAAAAGCCGAAGGCCGATCGTGTGGCTGTGATCGGTGCCGGGCCAGCGGGGCTGAATGCTGCCTACCAACTGGGACGCCGGGGGTATCCTGTGACGATCTTTGAGGCCCTGCCTGTGGCGGGTGGCATGCTCGCCGTAGGCATTCCTGATTACCGGCTTCCAAGAAAGATACTGGAGAACGATATCCGTTTCATCTGCCAGCACCATATCGAGATCCGGACGAACAAGGCCCTTGGCAGAGACTTCGCTATCGATGATCTTTTTAAACAGGGCTATAAAGCGGTGTTTCTTGCAATGGGCGCTCATCTCAATCAGAAAATGAACACTCCTGGTGAAGAGGCAAAGGGTGTTTTTCCAGGGGTCGATTTCCTGCGCCGGGTCAATCTCGGCGAGACGATTGAAGTCGGCGAGAAAGTGGCTGTGATTGGTGGAGGAAACGTTGCCTTTGATGCTGCCAGGACAGCCCTTCGCCTGGGCGCCAAAGAGGTCTCCATTGTCTATCGCCGCACACGGGACGAGATGCCGGCCAATGATGAAGAGATTGAAGAGGCCGAGCACGAAAGGATCAAGTTGCTTTATCTCGTTGCTCCTACCCGGATTATCACGGAGAACGGGAAGGTTAAGGGTTTGGAATGTCAGCGCATGGAACTCGGAGATTTTGATGCCAGTGGAAGGCGCCGTCCGGTCCCCATAAAAGGATCGGATTTTGTGATGGAGGTGAACGGGGTTATTCCCGCAATCGGATACATTCCGGATCTATCCTGCCTTCCCCAGAACGATGGCTTCAAGACAACGAAGGCCGGGACCCTTTCCGTCGATTCAATGACCCTGGCAACACACCTTCCCGGTGTCTTTGCCGGAGGCGATCTGGTCAGCGGTCCTTCGACAGTGGTCGAGGCCATGGCCAGTGGCTATCGGGCGGCCCTCTCGATTGAGCGGTACTTAAAAGGCAAGGACCTTTATAAGGATCGCGCCTATCAGGCGCTGGAGCGGGCCGATGTGCCCAAGACAGAGGAAGAGGAAGGAGCAGTTGAAGCGACAAAGCCTCGGGCCACGATGGCGTCCATGGCTGCCGATCGGAGGGTTTGCACCTTTGAGGAGGTGAACCTTGGCTTCGATGAAGAGACGGCTATCCGTGAAGCAAAGCGCTGCCTGCGCTGCGATCTGGAGCATTAAGGCGCCAGTTGCAGAAACGGCCATGCCTGCGTGCCGAAACGCACCTTCGGCGTGGAGGCATGGGCAAACTGCTCTTCAAGGCTTCAGATGGCGCTCGATTTGAGATTGGAAGGGTAAAGGAGGATTTCACTAAACGTGAACTTGGGCGAGGGTGCAAGACGCAAGTGCTCCTCGCACGAAAGGTGCGCCCTGAAGCCTTTCCGAACAGCTTGCCCACGTCCGTATAGCGAAATTTTATGCAATATGTCGGTTAACTAAGAGAGGAAAGGAAAACATGGCAGAGATTCGACTCAACATCGATGAGCGTGAAGTTAAAGCGGAAGAGGGGACGACGATCTTTGAGGCGGCCTGGAAGGTGGGGATTAAGATTCCCCATCTCTGTTACCGGGACGACCTCACGCCGACAACGGCATGCCGCCTCTGTGTCGTCGAGGTGGAAGGGGCGAGAACCCTGGTGGCCTCCTGTGCCTATCCCGTGGCGGACAAAATGGTTGTTCATACGGATACGAAGAGGGTGCAGGATGCCCGGAAGCTCGTCATCGAGTTTTTGCTCTCCGATCATCCCTATGACTGCATGACCTGTGAGAAGAGTGGCAACTGCAAGCTCGAAAAATACGCTTACGAGTTCGGGATCCGGAAGCCGCGTTTTGAAGGAGAGAAACATAACTACCCTGTTCGGGCAAACAATCCCTTCTTCGAAAGGGATTACAACAAGTGCATCCTCTGTGGAAGGTGTGTGACGGTCGTCCATGAATTGCAGTACTGTGGGGCGGTAGATCAGTCCAAACGCGGGTTTGACACAAAGATCGCAGCCTCCTTTGATCGGTCGATGCAGGAGACCCCCTGTGTCTTCTGCGGGAATTGTGTCAGTGTCTGTCCAGTCGGTGCCCTGAGCGAGAAGGCCGGTCGCTTCCAGGGACGGGATTGGGAACTGGATAAAGTCCCAACGATCTGTTCTTATTGCGGGGTTGGATGCACCTTAGTTCTGAATGTTAAGGAGAACGAAATCCTTAAGGTCACCTCGGACAAGGATCTGGGTGTGAACCGGGGATGGACCTGTG
>DATIGG010000034.1:0-14840 GCA_035454825.1 Thermodesulfobacteriota bacterium
TGATTTTTAAAGGATTTATTGAGAGGCCAGAATCTTGCTAACGTATAAAAAGACCGCAATTTTTGTCATGAAGACTGTAGCTTTTTGGTTTTGCGAAATGCAACGTCCATCTTGCTCGGTTGTTTTCGATGTTTGACTACCTTGCTTTCGGTTTGAAATGTTATAATAAGAAAAAAGTTTAAGAGCACCTTCGAGAAAGGAAGAGATAAAGGGCCGTCCTATATCAGCAACGCTGTATTTCCCAAATCTCAACATTGATATTTTAGCCAGACTTTTTTGAGACCATCTCCCGTAAAAAATGTTCAAGAAATGGTATGTTCAATGAACAATTATGATCTTTGCCTGACTTGGAACTGGGAATACGATGCCCCCTTTGTAAGACTGCTTGATCTGGCCTGTCAATCACGCGGACTCTCATTGTTACAAATTTTCCCTGAAAACCTTCTGGGTCTGATGCCGTCCATTCTCAACCAAGAGATTACCTTCCAGGTTTTCTTTGACCGGGCTTCTGATGCGGACGCACGTTTTATTCCGGTTGTTCAATGGGCCTGCGACCATGTCGTTCATCATATTAACTTTTACGAATCGGCGCGCCGTGCCCGGGATAAGGTTGCCATGCATCAAGCTATCAGCCTGAGTATGAACACACCTCTCACCATCATCCTCCCTTCCTATGATGAACAACCTTGGCTCCCGGCAATCGATTTGACTTCTCTTGGCGAGAGTTTCACCATCAAGCCCGCGCATGGGGGAGGTGGAGTCGGTGTGATCAACGAAGCCACCACGTTGAGCCAGGTGCTTATTGCTCGGCAGGCATTCGCCAGTCAGAAATACCTGTTGCAGTCTCATATCGTTCCGGCTAACCTTGGTTCCCATCTCGCATGGTTTCGAGTCATCCATTTTGCAGGAAATGTATACCCATGTTGGTGGGATACCCGCACCCATATTTATACTCTTGTTACACCCAGTGAAGAGATTTGCTATAACCTGGGTTCGTTACGTAGCATCAGTTCTTCAATCGCCAACATCTGTGGACTCGAACTGTTTTCCACTGAAATTGCTATGACTCCTGATGACGGTTTTGTCATTGTAGATTACGTCAATGATCCGATTGATTTACGGCTACAATCCGCATCATCTGACGGTGTCCCTGACGATATCGTCAAGGATATTGCTGAGCGTCTGGTCGAGCTCATCTTGGCACATCATCCTTTTTCGCGAG
The DNA here is from genome assembly GCA_035454825.1 of Thermodesulfobacteriota bacterium. Classification (GTDB taxonomy): domain Bacteria; phylum Desulfobacterota; class BSN033; order BSN033; family UBA1163; genus DATIGG01. Next base: position 1,223 of record DATIGG010000034.1, read on the forward strand.
GGCCATAGCCTATACCGTCGATTGCTAAGAGAACGGTTTTATCCATGGATGGAATCGAATCATCAACCCCTCAAGAATTTTCACCATGCGTCCCTGTCCGGAACAAGGCTCTTGATTGGCACGACCTCATCGACCCGCCTTCGGAACCGCTCCACCTCTCCACCGAGGGCGGAAAGGGTGCGATCCGGCTTAACCACGAGGGCGGCCCCCGAGGCGATACCGTAGCCCGTCGCGCCCGTCGGAGACAGCGCAAGCAGTGCTTTCAACTCCTCCCAGCCCTCACCCTCCCCGTGTGTGTCGCATAGAATAGGGGCCAACCCGAGGCAGGAGAAGGTCTCGGCGCTTTCATCATTGTGGGGGTCACTCCACCGTACCCATTTTCGCGCAAGCATGATGCTACCGGCGGAGACCCCCAAAAACGGCTTTCCAGAACGGTACAGACGGCGCAGGAAGCTGGACATCTCCCTTTCCTCGAGAACTCTCATGCCCTCTTCAACATCGCCGCCGCTCATGAACACGATGTCGGAGGCCTTGAGTATTGCCTTCGCCTTTTCCGGGTCTCCGCGCCCACCCCACAGGGGGGCGAGCGTTACTTCACCCGCTCCCGCCTTCTGGAGCAGTCTTGTAAACCATAACCGGAACGCGTCGTCGTCTCTGGAGGCGGTTCCCAAGTAGGCGATCATCGGCCGCCGGACGCCTGTCCGGCGAATAGCCGCTTGGAGGAGTGGATCAGGACTTTTCCGCTTTCTCATCGTTTGACCGCCGGAGATCAGGAAGACCGGTCCGCGAACGTCAGCCATGGAGTCCCTCCGTCCTGGTCGTCACAATGCCCGGGTCGAGCGGAAAGTCTCGCTTAGCAAGAAGGAATTTGCCTGACCTCTCGGGTTGGAGCACAAGCACATTGTTCACCGTAATGGTTACGCTCCCCCCGAATACACCCTGGAGAATATCTTTGGCATCTCTTGCCACTTTTATCCCTTGGCTATCTTCTCCGACCACGGCAAGCCGGACACTTTTCGGCGCCTCCTGCACGAGTCGGTACTGTTCCAGCCCTTGCACGTGGGCTAAGGCATCATCCAGTTCACGATGCGTCAAGAGACTCTCGTCCCCTGCAACGCAAAGGCTTTTCAGTCTACCCTCGATCGCGGAGAGAGTCATGCCGAGGTTTCTACCGCAGGGGCAGGGCCCGGACGCCAGGCGGACCATGTCACCGATATCGAATCGCACAAGGGGGAACCATGGATTTCCGAAGGTCGTGACAAAGATGCGGCCTACACCGGCATGGGTTTTTACTCTGTCCTTGAGAGGGGAAAAATCTACTCGGCAGAACTCCGTATTTTGGTGGAGCATGCCATGTTCGCACTCCATGAACACGTACCCGGCCTCTGTGGAGCCATAGGAACTGGCTATCGGCGAGCCAAAGACCTGTCGGATAGCTTTCAACTGGAGTGCAGAGGGGAACTCGTAGGTAAGGGTGATGAGCGGCGGCTGGTAGACCTCTGCCCCCGTCTTCCAGGCGAACCGGGCCAAGCGGGCTATTAGCGACGGATTAGCCTCCAGAACCGCCGGATGGTAATCAGCGAGTTCAGCAAGAATCCGGCGCTCGTGATCCTCCGGCCATTCCGCTGTAGTCCCGAATTCGTTGAGGAAGAGGAACCGACCGAGCGTCCGGTGCTCTCGGCCGATGGCTCCGTCTTCCGACCGGGGGCCGACGGACAGCGCGCTCGCGAGGATTGCCTCAGGGTGCGTTCCGGTAGCCACGCGCGCGGCGATCATGTTCAGCTTCCATGACGCACGCTCTGAATCGTTCCACCACTGCTGATTCCAGATGTTCTGCAACGCTTCGTCTACGGTACCGCTGGTGCTTACGAAGCTCACCTCTCCGCGTGCGAGTGCAGCGCCAAGATCGAGCCCCAAAGGCACAACACCCTGGGGAAAATGAGCCCTAATATCGTCCTTGGTGAGCACGGGAAGGGAATGATAGCGGGCGTCGACATCATACTGCCTGCCCGGGTCAAGCACCCTCCAGGATTCGTACATCGGGGTGTAGCCGAGGGCCGTCTCAAGTGTTTTGAGGCACCGGTCCTCGTAGTTGAGCTGAGCCCCCGCAGCCGTCTGCGAAGAGATCTTCTCCATTGCAAGTCCGTCCCCGGTCTCCGTGAATGATAAAGAACAAGGCGATTGATAAATGTTCGGAGCGCTGCTTCCCATTTAGACGAGTCGGAGCCACTTGCCAGGTGGCCAATGCACTGCCAATCTCAAATCAGTCCTCATTGCGATAAGGGAAAGAAGCAACCCTGGCATGGAGATCGTTTACGGAAATCTGCATGCCAGGTTCGGAGTTGACCGAGACCGGGTTGGAATGAAAAAAAGGAGGGCCCGCTTACATCGTGGCCCAATCGATCTTGGTGTCCTCGGACGGAAGGGGGACGATAAAAACAGGTTTTCGGGTCCGGTCCAAGACGCTACGGGAAACACTCCCGAGGAAGGTCTGTTTTAGAAATCCCTTTCCATGATTGCCAAGGATGATCATGTCGCATGCCTCTTCATCGGCAACCGATAAGATCTCTTCGACAGGGTGGCCCACACGGACAAGGATTTTCGATACCAGCTCGGCACAGGGAGAACCCATATGGGCATCCACTTTCTGGCAGAAGTTATGGAGTCGTTTATGGATGGCCTCGATGATCTCTTCATGACGTTCGACCTCGATCTTTTCCATTTCGCTGATGTAGTTTCTAACATAAGCGGGAACGGGTTCAATCGCGTGGAGAATGACGATCGTTGCGCCCTTCCTTTGGGCCAGATCGACTGCATAGTAAAAGGCATAGGCAGAATTTTTACTGAGGTCCGTCGAATAGAGAATCTTTTTAATTTGCGGAATCATTGCTCCCTCCATTTGGATATCAGAAATTTGGATCAAGTCCTATGCTTAGGCCACAAATTATAAGATTGCTTTGCCTGTGTCCATCTTTATCTTCCTTGCATATACTTGAACATCTCTTCGCCCTCTCGTGTATCATAGAAAGAGGCACATTTTGGGCATCTCGTCTTTGTCTCTTTCGACGACGAGGCGCATCCGAAAAAAAAGAAAGATAGAATCGCCAATACCATAATGATGCCTATCCATTTTCCCACGTTCATCGCCTCCCTTCTTACAAAATTATAGGGAATGTCAGGTTAAATATCAAGGCATTAAAAGATTGCGAGATTCTCTTTTTTGCGATACAAATAGATCGTCAATTCTGACCGGGAAGGAGACGGAAATGGCCAAATATAAGGTGATTGCAAAAGCGAAAGATAGCAAATGCCCTCATGTGAGAGAAGGGGATAAAATCGTGATCGAGGGAACGATGGTGAACCTCAAAGAGACGGACAGCCTGTGTGCGGTTGCCCTGGGTGCCATTCAATATTCCCTTTTTATGATGGGGAAAGCCAAGGACCCGAGGGATTTTGGAAGGCCGGAGGTTTATACCCTGCAATGTCCTGACCCCGAAACCAGAGTCATTTTTGAAATATCGAGAGAATTGACGGAGGATTAATCATCTCTAAGGCTGGTTTTCGAATTGCCCTGGGCAAGTCACGAATGATAAAGCTTTTGGGTCAGCGAACAAAACCGCTCTCCCCCTGCAGAAAACATTTTTCTCAGTTTGCACTCCAAGGGCACTTTTCCAGGGCGCCTTGTTGGAGTTCAGGTACTGGTAAGGTGGCGGAGCATCTGGCGGTAAACGCCTTCCACGATTTCAGGAGAGACCACCCAATCAGGGTATTTGTTGAAATAATTGGCGGTCAACTCTTTGGCTGCGACTCCGATATCCCCTGTTTTTCGATAAGCTTCTTCCATGAAAGCGCGTTCCTGCTTAGCTGCTTCGACGGTCTGACGAATGAAAGATTGAGCTTCTTCTCCGGCCACATATCCATAATGGTCTGCACAGACATACTCTACATCGAGATCCTTTAATTTCTCCAAGTTTCGCTGATATTCTGTAAAATTGGAATTTCCAGAGGCGCCGATGATATCTCTGTATGGAATACCTCCGGCATCGGATGCAAAGAGGGTTTTAAGCTTGGGGACATAGGCAGAGATCGAGCATGAGGAGTGGCCCGGAGTCTCCAGGATCACGACTTCAAGGTCACCCAGATCGATTCGCTCTCCTTCGGAGATCGAAATTCCCGTTATTCCGTCTCTCCAATCGAGATCATAAGTCTCGTAGACACTTTCTTTTCCCCTTCTTCTGGCAACACTACGGCTGAACTCATTGACCGTCTGGATGGCCTTTGGCATCTGGAGAATTTCCCAGCCGCGGGCCGAGGCGTAAACCTCCAGTTCTGGGTTTCGACGTTTGAAAAAAGGAACTATGCCAACATGATCGAAGTGGGAATGAAGGATCAGAAGTTTTCTGATTTGTGTCTCATCGATGTGAAATTCTTTGAATTGTTTCAGAATATCCGGGACAAGATAACTCAGGCCTCCACTGACAAACATGGATTCGTCCCGCCCCTCCAGAAGGTAGACGCACGATTCTTCAGAACCCAGAAACCATAACTGATCCCGGATTTTCCCGGGCTTTCGAATTCGCATATTAAATTCTTGTTAAAAGGGTTCGAGGATTCCAGGATTCAAGGGGTCAAGTGTGGCATCTCGGTCGAATCCTTGAACCCTTGACTCTTTGAATCCCACCCTCCCCCTCTCCCGCCAACGGGAGAGGGGGAGGGCGAGGGGAAATCCTAACGTTTAACTGCGCAAAATCTTCACGATCTCCTCAATCATTGGTTTTGAACCGACATAGAGCGCGGTTCGCTGATGGGGCTCTTTGGGCTGGATGTCAAGAATGGGCGTTCCCGTTTCATCGACCGCATCCCCCCCGGCTTCCCTGGCCATAAAGGCCACGACCGCTGCTTCATACATCAACCGGAGTTTTCCCTGAGGGCGGTTCTTCTTTGGGTTTGGGTGATTCACAATGGCGGGATACAAGAACATGCCGCCATTGGAAAGGATCCGGTGGAAATCGCCTGCCAGAGCGCCGAGATACCGGAAGGCATATCTTCTCTCGTTTTGGGTGATCCAGTTCTGGACCTTTTCAGCGAAGGTATACCGATTCGACTCGTTGAAGGAGAGTTCCCAGCTCTTGGCATCTTCCGGGAGGACCATCTGTACGGGCTTCACATAGTTCATGGTCTCATCGATATGGAACCTCCAGGTGCCGGCATCTTTCAGGGCAAGGGTGAACGATCCGGTAGGAATGACGAACATTCCAGCTGCGATATATTCTTTTCCAGGCCTCAAGTGACCATCCTCAGGTCCGCTGAGATTCCGCTTGGCGATGCCAAAAAGAAAACCCACGGGAAGGCCGTGAGACACATTGGAGGATCCATCCAGGGGATCGAAATAGACCAAATACCTGCCTCCATCGGGATTGAGTGGAAGGATCTCCTTTGCTTCTTCGCTGATGGCATGAATGACCCGGCCAGTCGCCTTGAGATAGTGAATCGTGACCTCCTGGGCAATCTGGTCCATCCGCATCACGTCCTCACCCTGGACGTTCACATCACCCGCCAATCCCAGATTCCCTTTGAGGGCACCGGTCAGGTAGTAGTGCTGGATGTGCTTGGCTGCATTGATCAATCCCTCCATCAAAATCAGAAAGTGGTAAGTTCGGTTATGTCTTTCCTGATGCTGAAGCAAAAAGTCCATGAAGGTCTGTTCGAAGCGCATTGTTTTCCCTCCTGGTATAATTTTAATATAATCCTCAGATAAAAGTTGCAAATTATACCTGATTACTAAGATTATTTTAGATTACGGAGATTAAACCATTAATCACTGTAATCTGTTTCCTCAACTTGTAATCAGACATCCTATTCTTTACTCTTTTAGGATGTCTTTCATTTTGTCTGCAAATGATCGTCGATATATTCGATAAGATCGAAGAGATAGTCCATGAAATGATCTCCCCGCTCTTGGTCAATCTGGTTGACAAAGAAGTGTCCCCTTCCATTCTTATAGTTCATTCCGTCCGGGATAACGATGATCATCTTCTGCATTTCTTCGGTTAGAATGAGGCTATCCAGAGCTGCCCGAACCCAACTGTTGGCAAGACTCGAAATCGACATATTGTAGCCGCCCAGCAGATAGAGAACGGGATAATACGTCGATTGACTTCCCTTATATCCGGGCGGGAGGTAAATCCCAAACCTCATCCTCCTTTTTAAGGAGGGGCTATAAAAGAAGGTTACCCCCATCTTACTCGGATGTCGAAACATCTCGATAGGGTCTGTTCCATATTCTCCGCCAGGGAGATGGTCCGAGACAAAAGCAAAGAGGGTAGTAAAGCGGTTTGCCACAAGAATGGCCCCTTGGGCTCCCTTCTTTGCCTGTCTGAAGTTTAATCCGATATTCTCTTTATTGAACCCCACATGACCGCCTTCGTATTTCACATAGACCCTTTTTTGATTAAAATGGGATATCCGCGGAAAGCTCTCCGGAAACCCATTCTCAATCCGGACACTGAGTCCCCGATCGATCAGGGCATCGGCGAAGTTGTCGGTGTGGAGATCGAACTGAAACTCATCTTCGTTCCCGGCATCGAGATAAAGGTTGAGCCCCTGAAGAATTGATAAGTCCAGGGTTTTAACATGGGTCAAAGGATCCTGGGCCATATAATTGAGGTGGCGGGGATTAAAGGAATATTTTCCGTCCCCTTCACCGAAGTCTCCGGTCCCGGGAACCCCATCGAGTCCGAGATCAAGAAAAGGCTCAGCGGGATCATGCATTTCGTTTTCATTGAGATCCGTAAAAGGCTCATGGAACTGTCTGATGACGGGTTCTCCACGATCTCTCTTTCCATCTTGATTACGATCGACGGCCAACAAGACCTCGACCCAGTCACCGGGCAAGGGGTCTTCATAGGTAATGACCGGAAGGCTTCCGTCCGGATTATCTTCTCGATCCTTAAAATCGAGGAGGGTGGTAGGCTTTCTGGCATTCTCGCTGGTGATCTCCGGAGGAAAGTAAGTAGATTGAGGATTGTAATAGACAGGATTTCCAAAACTGATGGATAGATCCTGGAGCATGTCGATCAGGGTATCCCGATTGGGATAGACGGAGGGGTTGTCATAATTTCCGAGTAAATCGATTTCTATATATTTGAGGAGGTAGGCCATATCGAGGGGCCCTCCGAGACAGGCTATGGTTTTGAAAGCATCGGCATGGCTCAGGCCGATATTCATCGCTCCGTAGCCTCCCATGGAAACCCCTGAAATCGCCCTGTATTGAGGGGTGCCCTTACCCACCCTGATCATGGGAGATGGGGCCTGAGATAGGGATGGCTGAACGCCAAAAGAAAACAGGAACACGAAGAAGAGCATCATCAGAAACGCGATCTGTCTTTTCATCCATTTCCCCTTATCAACCAAAACCTATTGTCAAAATTCATTTCCCCTATCCACTTGGAGAGAAGGGAGGCATGAAAAAATCGACTCGGTTCTTTTTCACGTCATCCCGGCCCCGTATCAAGTATGGGGTAAACTCCGGCCGGAATCCAGTGTCGTCAGGATGTTACGAGCCGACTAGACTCCGGTTTTCACCCCGCTAAAAGCGGGGCTGAAATCCAATTCTTTCACAGCTTCAGGGTCAGAGCCTGCCCCGTACTCGATACGGGGGTCAGGGGTGTTCATCCTTAATCTTAAGCGATCAAGTCGGGCCGCGGGATTCGAAATTCACAAGGAACACCTGTCTGACAGAGACCGCAGGAGGTGGTTGGGTTTTTTAACCCGTATTCCAGTCGCTTCTCATGCAAGGGTTTGGAGCCAATATATTCTCGACATTTATCCTTGTCGTGGCCTTTTTCTGTGATCGCACCTGCAGGACACCGGCTGATGCACTTTCCACAGGTTTCATTTCGAAAGAAGAGGCAATTCTCTTTCGGGTGGCGGTATTTCTTCTCAGCGAGTGTCAACTTAAGAAGGGTGACAACGCTCCCAATTCGTACCGCAATTCCCTTCGGAGTGATAAAACCATCGCTTAAACTGAAGGTTCCAAGACCGCATGCAAAAGCGACATGACGTTCCGACCATGGAGAAGCCCAGCCTGCCTTCTCATGACGGAGGGACTGGAAGGAAGGCAAAAGAACAGGCGCTACGGCAATGTGTCCCATATTCTCCAAAAAGGTGATGACATGCCTCCTCAAGGCATCATTACAGGCTTCTCCAAAATCCTTTGTATAGGCCCAGAGTTTGGATGGGAACCGGTCCTCCTTGCGGTTACTTTTGCGAGTGTCTTCGGCGGCAGGAAGAATCCAGGAGATCACGCTGATCTGTTCGGTTTCGGAGAGAAGAAGGCCCCGGCCTCTTTCTCTCAGGGCTGAGACGATAATTTCCCGGGGAGTTTGGTGGAAGGGGCCGATGAGGGTCTTGTATTCGAAGAAAAGAGAATCCATGCCCGAGGCAAAGCCAACCAGGGGTTCCTCCCAGTAGATACCCTGGTCCAGTTGGCCTCTTCGGTTAAGCTGGCTCTCCTTGATGAAATTCTTGATGAGCTGTTCCAAAATCTCATTGGGGTTCTTGAGAAAGACGACTTTATCTACTCTCGTCATGGCCGCTTTCCATTTCGTCTTCTTATTCGGCTTCCATGGACTTGAAGCCACCCCTTTCGTGAATCCCCTCCATTTTGCACCGGCATTCTTCGATTGCCAATTTCAGCGCGTCTGTGGCCAGGGTGAAACAGGGAATCTTTTCCTTGGGTAACTGGGATAGGACTTCTTTTGAGGTTTCTTCAGAGATATTGAGGGCCTCATCGAGGGTCGCGCCTTTGATCCGTTCCGTGAGAATGGAGCTTGTCGCAATGGCCGCCCCACAGCCGAAGGTCTTGAACTTTGCCTCCGTGATCTTATTTCCATTCACTTTGATATACATCTGCATGATGTCACCGCAGTGGGCATTGCCAACTGTGCCAACCCCATCCGCGTCCGGAATTTCACCCACGTTTTTTGGGTTTTGAAAATGATCCATCAGAAATTTGGGATACTTCGCCATCGTTCGCTCCTTAGCGGTTTTTTTCAGTCTGATTCTCTAATCGTTTGATCCGTTCCTCTAACCGGCTATGCAACTGCAGCAGCATCTTCATCAAATCCGACAAGGGGTCTGGAAGATTCCCATGTTCGAAATCGAGCTCCGCCCGGGTTTCGGACGGCAAAGACTGCACGATGCGGCCCGGGACACCGACGACCGTAGCGCCGGCCGGGACTGACTTAACGACGACAGAGTTGGAGCCGATTCTCGCAGCATCGCCAATCGTAATAGCACCGAGAATTGTCGAATTGGAACCGACCACCACACGGTTTCCCAGGGTGGGGTGGCGCTTCTTTTTTTCGAGGGTCGTCCCACCCAGGACCACGCCTTTATAAATCAGGCAATCGTCGCCGATTTCGCTGGTCTCTCCGATGACCACGCCCATTCCATGATCGATAAAGACGCGCCTTCCGATCTTTGCTCCAGGGTGGATTTCAATCCCTGTAAACCCTCGACTAAAATGGGAGATCAGTCGGGCTGTTGTATACCATTTTCGCAGATAGAAAAAATGGGCGATGCGGTGGATCCAGATCGCATGAAGCCCCGGATAACAGAGGAGAATCTCCGCATAGTTTTTTGCGGCCGGATCTCTCTCTTTGATCATCCGGATATCTTCTTTCGTATGTTCCCACATCAGGAAATCTCAAATACGATGTGAATTCCGAAGGTGGAATGAGAAACAAAAATATTTTAACCCAGTTTTTGCAATAAATACAATGGAAAGTCAGTCCTTTCATAATCCGTCGAAAGGTGTGAACAAATTGGGAATCTGCACCTCGGCTCGCAAGGATGGGCGGCTTGTCGAAACCTTAGGCAGATTTTTTCGCACCTTCTCACTCTCGAGTGAGATTAAATCGGGGTGGTTCCCCCTCGGTGGGTGGGCAAGAATTTTAAAACTCTTGACAACTAAACAAATGTATAGTATTCTTTTTCCGGAGGTAGTTATGGGACTAACGGCTCGACAGGAGGAGATCTTTAGTTTCATCAAGGCATTCATCAAAGAGCGAGGTTATCCTCCCGCGGTGAGAGAGATCGGTGAACACTTTCATATTTATCCCCGAGCAGTCTTTGACCATCTCAAGGCTCTGGAGAGGAAAGCCTACCTGAAGCGAAGGGGCTCGACGTCCAGAGGCCTTGAGGTCCTCGTCTTTCAAGGGGGTGAACCCCATGGCTTACCCCAGGGGGAGACAGGATACGGTGAATATTCGAGAAAAGAGAGAAGGTCTTCGATCCGGGAGATTCCCATCCTGGGCCGGGTTACTGCAGGAAAGCCTATTTTAGCCGTCGAACATGTCGAAGGAACCATTCCATTTCCTGCCGACTGGGCGAAGGGGAAAGAGCTCTTTCTTCTAAAGGTAAAGGGTGACAGCATGGTGCCTTATATCCTTCCGGATGATTATGTGGTTGTTCGGTCTCAGCCTTCTGCAGAAAACGGGGATGTAGTCGTGACTCTGATGGGCGAGGAGGCGACGGTGAAGCGGTTCTTCAAGAGAGGGAAAAGGATTGAATTAAGGCCAGACAATGAGCGCTGGGAGACGATCCGGATTGAGGAGGACTCAGGAGAGATCCACATTCTCGGCAAAGTCATCGGCGTCTTCAGGAAATGCTAATAGAGTTCGGAGTAATTTAGTTCGGAGTTCGGAGCGATAAATTATATGTGAGTTCGGAACTCAAGACCCCGAACTCATTACTAAAAAGGGGGTAAGATCATGGAAGAGGAGAGATTTGATTTTGAAAACTTGGAGCTCTCGAATATGTCGATTTTGTATACGAAATTACAAAAAATTTTCCTAAACCAGAGATATTCTCTTTAACGGACCAATTCAAACGTGCATCCATATCAATTTGCTTAAACATCGCGGAAGGAAGTGGAGGGAGCAAGGAAGAATTTAATCGATTCCTCAAAATAGCAAGAAGATCGATCAGAGAATGTATAGCAATTACTGAAATCGCCTATAGGCAAAAGTTTATTGATGACAAGATTAAGCAACGGTCAAGAGGTTTTTGTTTAGAGCTGTCCAAAATGATCAATGGATTAATGAAGTCCCTAAAAAAGGTTTAGGGCTCCGAACTCCGAACTAAATGACTCCGAACAATCAAAAGAGAGTGGAATTGACTCCGAACTCCGAACTCCGAACTCCGAACTATCTTAGGATTTCGCTGGATGAAATCTTTTCCGAACTCGTTCTGGCCGGCACACAGGGCCAATCCAGCTTGCAGAGAAAGGTCCTTTTTGAGGGAGAGCGGGTAGCAGGAATTTCCTCCTATCTTGCAGGGTGGATGGCAAGAGGAGGAATCGACGTCATTGTATTGGATGGAGCAAACGGCTTCGATCCCTATAGGGTCTCATCCTTCGCCAGAAAGATATTGATTCCTCCAGAGAGGCTTCTCAAGAAAATTCGGATTGCGAGAGCCTTTACCTGTTACCAGATGGCCACGCTCGTTGAGAGGCTGGCACTCTTACTCCACCAGGAGGGAGCGGTCCAGCCAGAATCCCTTCCCTCCTCATTTCGACGATATCTGCGACAACCCTGTGTCATCCTTCTTGGGCCGATCACCACCTTCCTGGATGAGGATGTGCCTGAGAGAGAAGTCGGGCCTCTTTTCGAGAGATCTCTGAGAAAGATGGAGATAATAGCTGGAAAGGGAATCCCTTTCTTTCTATTCCAGTCCCATCCCTTCTCTAAAAATCCTCCCTTTCCCCCTTTTGCTAAAAATTCCCCCTTTCCCCCTTTAGCAAGGGGGGGGAAGGGGGGATTAAAGGGTTCAAAGAGAACCTATCTCATGAAAAGGCTTTTCCAGTTCTCGAATCTGGTCTGGAAGATATCTCGTGAGGATGAAGGGCCAACGCTCATTCTGGAAAAGGGACCAGGAGATTGTGTCGTAAGTCCGTTCATGGTTCGACAAGCTCACCACGAACGGGCATAGGCACGTTAAATCTGAATTATTTAACCGTTCGTCCTGAGCTTGTCGAAGGGCGGACGGCGTGCGACACAGTCTCAAAGGGTGGGGTAGGGGGCATTTGGGATTTGTGATTTGTGGTTTGAACCCGGAGGGTTTGGATGGGTCGAACGGTCCTTCCTTTTAGTCAGGTTCTGGAGCAGGAAGTCCAGGAGTGGAGAAAGTTTCGAAGAGGGTTGAGAAAGGAGGACCAGCAGTTTCTTGACCGGCTCTTCGAAGAGGCACGGCTTCATGTCCAGGCCGGCGTTTATGCATCGAGACCCTGGCCTTTTGAGACCATTCTGATCTCCATTCTCGTTGAACATGAGAAGGCCCTGGTCGAGCTAAGAGCAAAACTGAAGGCAATGGAAGAAAAGAAGGTCTTGCCCTCTCCTCTGGCGCCTGCCTGCCCCGGTAGGTAACCCCTCAGTCTCCAGACCGGACCAAGGTGGTCTCCCCTTCGAAACCTTGAAACGCGGGTCATTGGAAGAGAGGCAATCGGCCGATAGTGCTGAGGGGATCGTTTTAAGGGTATCTTCTCGGTGGTCATTGCTCAAATGTGCCGCTTCAAGTTTTCTCCGAAGAGACCACCCTGGTCCTTTGATATGTATCCCCTGCAAACAAGGGATTACGGCCGGTAGGCAGGGGAGAAGGGATGCGTGAGGGGGAATAGGTCCAGTCTATGGAGATCCAAGGATGGCTCTTTGACCTCTATCCTCTCCAGTCTTCGATGATCCTCTGGATCAAGGACGGTGAGGGTTTGCTCCATCGATTCGAAGATCCCTTCAGGCCCAGGTTCTATGCCCAGGGGAAGCGAAACGATCTCCTTTCCCTGTTCCACTCGCTCCAGAAGGATCGGTGGACTACAGGGTATCAGTGGACCCGAGAGAAGGAATTCTGGAGTGGAGAAGAAGTGGAAGTGATGGAGGTTGAGGTAAGCGATGCAGATCATTATGTCCAGCTCCCCAGAGTGCTTACGCCATGGGAAGATAGGATTGTCTTCTATAATTGCGATATCCCTCTGCCCCAGGTCTATCTTTATGAAAAAGGGCTCTTTCCAACAGGCCGGTGCATAGGTGAATGCGAAGGGGGGCGGATCTTTGAGATTCATCCTGATTCAACCGAGTCGGTCTGGATAGACGATGGAGACCTCCCTGATCTCCGGATTATGGAACTTCATGCCGAGGGAAGCTCAGTTCGTCTGCCCCCCGGAAAGAGGGGATGGAGATCACTCGCCATGGAGTGTGAGGGGTACCGGGTGGAGATGGAGGATGTGGATGTTGGAGAGATCGCCAGGTTCCTTAAACGTTTTGATCCTGATGTTGTTTTGAGCGATGACGGAGACGCCTCCCTTTTGCCTTTTCTCTTTTTGGCAGAGGAGAGATGGAAGACCTTTATCCCCTGGGACCGCGAGTCTTATCCTGTGCGGAGGCAAGCAAATTCCAGGGGTTATTCATACTTCTCTTATGGCCGGACCTACTACAAGGCTCCTGCCCATCTCTTCCTCGGGCGATGGCACATCGACCGGCAGAACTCCTTTATTTATGGCGAATCAGGAATAGAGGGCGTGATCGAGCTGGCCCGAATGGCAAAGGTCCCGGTTCAACGGATG
>DATIGG010000035.1:0-9632 GCA_035454825.1 Thermodesulfobacteriota bacterium
GAGTCAATACAGTACACTATAAAGTTACAATCTTTGCCATTTCGACTTTTTACGCCGGGATTGCAGGAAGCTTCTTTGCCCATTTCATTCGGTTTATTGCCCCGGATAGCTTCACCTTCTGGGAATCCTTTACGCTCCTCGCCATGCTGGCCCTGGGCGGTCAGGGGAATCTCGTCGGCCCGATGGTTGGGGCTTCCCTCCTCATCGCAATTCCAGAGATCTTCCGTTTTCTCACCGATTACAGGATGATCTTCTATGGACTGATCCTGATCTTCATGATGCTCTTCAGGCGGGAAGGGCTCTTCAGAAAGCGAACCTATCCTTTAAGGTTGACTCCGCCATGGGAAAAAAGGGAATCTGCCCCCGCTTACCTGGTAGGCGACAAGTTTCTGAAAAACGCGCCTTTGAAAGAAACAGAGAATGGATCTTCTAAAGATTGATTCTGTCACCAAAACCTTTGGGGGTCTCTATGCCCTTCGCCAGGTGAGTTTCAGCATTACCCAAGGCGAGATTGTCAGTCTCATTGGGCCCAATGGCGCAGGCAAGACAACCCTGTTTAACTGCATCAACGGCCTGCTTCCTTTTCCCGAAGGCCATATCCTTTTCCAGGGTAAAAACCTCAAAGGAGTGAGGCCTCACCAGATTGCCGAGTTGGGACTGGCCCGAACCTTTCAAATCACCCGTCTCTTCAATAAGATGTCGCTTCTTGAAAATATGATAGTGGGTCAGCATTCCCATCTCAAGGCCGGGCTTTGGAGCGGCCTACTCCGGCCCGGATGGGTCTCGGATGAAGAGAAGACTGCCGTTGAAAAGAGTCTTGAAATCCTGGCCTTGTTTGAGGAGAGGCTTCTTCCGAGAAAGGATGCCTTTGCTGAGACCCTCTCCTATGCCAACAAACGGAGATTGGAAATCGCAAGGGCCCTCGTCTCCGGGCCAAAGCTTCTTTTGCTCGACGAGCCCACCGCTGGAATGAACCCCCATGAGACTGAAGGGATTATCCGTCTCATTAAAAAGATAAAGGAGATGGGGATGACTCTCTTCATCATTGAACACGATATGAAAGTGATCATGGAAGCTTCAGACCGGATTGTTGTTCTCGATCACGGTGAGAAGATTGCCGATGGGGTGCCTGCCGAGATCCAGAGCAATGAGAAGGTCATCCAGGCCTACATGGGGAAAGGCTACCGCCATGCTGAAACTTAAGGGGATCTGGACACGTTATGGTCCAATCGATGTTTTGAAGGACATCGATCTTCAGGTAAACACTGGAGAACTCGTTTGTCTTCTCGGCGGAAATGCCTGTGGGAAAACGACCACGATGAAGACCATCATCGGCTTGGTGAAACCCTATCAGGGAATGATCGAATTTGATGGCCGGAACATTACCCGGTGGCAACCTTCGCAGATTGTAAGGGCAGGGATTTCACCCGTTCTCGAAGGGAGAAGAATTTTCCCCTACCTCACCGTCTACGAAAACCTCCTCATGGGGACCTATACCCGAAAGGATAACGAAATCATCCGGAAAGATGTCGATGAAATCCTGAACCAGTTCCCCGTTCTTCTCGAACGAAGGAATCAAGCCGGAGGAACCCTGAGCGGGGGTGAACAACAGATGCTGGCCATGGCCCGGGCTCTGCTGGCCAGGCCCAAGATGCTCATCATGGATGAACCCTCGATGGGGCTTTCTCCCCTTTTTGTCGAAAAGACCTTTGAGATCATCCAGGACCTCAATCGAAACGGCATCACGATCTTTTTGGTAGAGCAGAAT
Source organism: Thermodesulfobacteriota bacterium (assembly GCA_035454825.1). Lineage (GTDB taxonomy): Bacteria > Desulfobacterota > BSN033 > BSN033 > UBA1163 > DATIGG01. The sequence continues at coordinate 1,769 of DATIGG010000035.1, forward strand.
GCCAACATGGCCCTTTCCATCGCCCATCGGGGATATGTCCTTCAGACAGGCAATATTGTCCTTCAGGATACAGCCGTCAATCTTCTGAATAACCCCCTGATGAGAGAGGCCTACCTGGGAACGCTGGAGGTCAATTCGTAATTCTGATGGGGGGATTGGGAGATTGGGAGATGGGGCGATAGAAGCGCAGCAGGCGAAAAGGAGAAATCCCCCTCTTTGGCAAAGAGGGGTTAGGGGAGATTTTCCGGTGAATATGTCTTCTCAATTATGGACTCCTTTGTAGGAACTCACACAGACACTGTCACTGACACTTATTTTGTAACCAACGGAGGAAACAATGACTCAAGAAGAAACGATCAAACGGGTTAGAGAGGCGATTAAGGATCGAGCAATATGGTTTGCTCTGCTTTACAAAAGCTTTTCGAAGACTCTCCCTCCGAGGGACGTGGAAAAGGCCTGCCGGGAGGCTATTTATGAGTTTGGCAGGTTGAAGGGGAAAAAGGATGGAAAGAAGATCTCTCCCAAAGAATGGGTCGAAAAGCATATGAGCAAAGGGTCGGGTGAGGTGTTCGAGTCAGAAATCTTCAAAGAGAAAGATCACAGCGAGCAGAGGATGACCTTTTGCCCTCTGATCGAGGCGTGGAAAGAGCTGGGTTGCAGTCATGAGGAGATCGATCTTTTCTGCGATATTGCCATGGAAGGCGACCGGGGCCGTGCAGACTACCACGGTATTCCCTATGAAATCCCGAAACGATTGGGCAAGGGAGACTCTTTCTGTCGATTGCTGCTCAAAGAATGCAAGTAAAAGAAAGGACTCCAGGAGTCGAGGATTCAAGGGTTCGAGGGTTATTTACCGACTATACACGGCGACATTCCCGCCGCTCATCAAATACGGGGCAGGCGTAGTAAATCGTTTCATAGATTCGGTGACGTATTTTACCCCACCCCCTGAACCATGTTAGGTTCAGGGCTTTGTCCTGCACCCTGCGTGGTGCAGGGCTCGACCTCCCCCTGAAGGGGAGGAAAATCATTACGTTTCTCCCTCTGAAGAGGAGGGAAACCGCTATCTTCCTCCCCCTTCAAGGGGGAGGTCTGGAGGGGGATGGGTTACCTTCTCACCTGACCCCTTGAATCCTTGAATCCTGTGCTTGCTTATGAACATCTACCTGTGTGGCATGATCGGTTCTGGGAAGACCGCTATCGGCCTCGCAATCTCTCGCCGGCTCCAATGGCCTTTCTTCGATTTGGACCAGGTGATGGAAGAGGAAGCTGGGAAGCGAATCCATGACATTGTGGCTCAAGAGACCTGGGTAGGGTTCCGCGAAAGGGAGTATGCGATCTGTAAGCGGTTTTCAAAAATGGATTATTCAGTCATTGCCCTGGGAGGGGGGACAGTCCGATATGAATGGAACAGGGACGTCCTGAAGGGATCGGGGCCCATCATTTTGCTTACGGCTAAATTGAAGGTCCTCGCAGAACGGGTCAAAAAGAATGATCGCCCTAGAGTCAATCCCGGAGTCAACCTGGAACAGGATCTATCCCTTCTATGGAAAAGATTTAAACATCTCTATTACCAGGCCGCTGACTTCACTTACCGAACCGATCAGGGGAAAACAGTGAAACAGGAGGCTGATGAGATTATCAAAATATTAGAGAGAAGAAAATTCCTTGCATCAAGGATTGAAAGGTGAAGGATTACGCTCGAATTGCCAAAAAAATCACAGCCGTTCTGTTTCTGGTCCAGAGCCTTAGCTCCGCCGGGTTCATCGCCGCCTTCACTGTAAATGCCTTAGTCGGCGTGGAACTAAGCGGCCAGCAGAGCATGGCTGGAATACCCGAAACGGTCAGGGTGCTCGGGCAGGCCCTGGCATCGCTTGCCTGGGGCTACACCATGGAAAGGATAGGCCGGCGCCGAAGCTTGGCCATGGGACAGGTGGTCGGTGTAATCGGGTCAGGCATCGCCGGGGCAGCCATCATCGCCCGCTCATTCCCGGTATTTCTGCTCGGGATGGCGCTTATGGGTATGGCCCGGGCCTCGGCAGATCTGGGCCGCTTCGCTGCGGCAGAAGTCCATCTGCCTACCGAGCGGGGGCGAGCCATCTCAAATGTCGTGCTCGGAGGCACAGTTGGATCTATCGTGGGACCATTGTTAGTTGGACCTACGGGCCATTGGTCATTTGGGGCTGGTTTCCCGGAACTGGCTGGACCTTACAGCGTCGGGTTTCTGTTCTGGGGAGTGGCAGCAATACTGGTCTTCACCGGTCTAAGGCCGGATCCCCGTGACGTGGGCACGGAACTGGCTCGCCTGAATCCAAGCGCCGTTCCCAACCTGGATAGAACCCGCGCACTGACAGAGATCCTGATGCAGCCTGGTGTCATTGTAGCCATAGTCGCCGTGGTGTTCGCCCAGATGATCATGGTGATGTTGATGGTGATGACCTCAGTCCATATGAGGATGCACGAGCACCCGCTGACGGCTGTCTCGCTGGTAATCTCCGTCCACACCCTTGGAATGTATGCCTTCTCCATCATCTCCGGAAGGCTGACAGACCGGTGGGGACGGGGACCGATGATCATCATTGGTTCGGGCCTCCTCATCCTCTCTTGCCTCATGGCAGCACCTTCCGCCAGCCTTGTTTCGCTTGCGATCGCCCTTTACCTGCTTGGCTTGGGATGGAACTTCGCCTACGTTGCGGGGTCGACCCTCCTATCCGACGAGCTATCACCCACGGAGCGGGCCAAGACGCAGGGTTTCAATGATCTCATGTTAGGGGTCGCATCGGCCACAGGAAGCTTCGGAGGTGGGATGATGTTTGCAGCCAGCGGCTACTGGTCGTTGGGGCTGACAGGAGCATTGGTGGCATTAGTTCCGCTCGGTTTAGCGGTGTGGTGGCAGGCACGAAGACGATTAGCGCCATCTGCTCACACCTAATCGATGGTTTCCTCGATATGAATCAGCACAACTCACCCTAACCTTCTCTCCCTGCATGCCCGCTGGCAGGCAAAATCCCCGGGCCCATCACAAGAAAATGGCGATGTTTCTGAAGCCTACCATCGATTGCATCTTCTTGGATAAGGGTTTGGTTATGACTCTGGCACGCTCCAGCAATACGAAATTGCCCCGGATCGTATCCGGGATGCCCAAGCCTTCAGATGCGACGATATGCGTTGCCAAATCTATCGCAGACTGTACCGCTCGCTGCAGATTCAGTATGAAGATCTCTTGGGCATCAATTTCATCCAACCGGTCAGAATCCAGGCCTGTCACATCCTTGATCCTTCTGAGACATTTTTGGATGGCTGCGACCTTCGCCAAGACCACATCCCTATCTGGCATAAATTCTTCCTTTCAAAATGCTATCTTCGCAGTTTTTTCTTATCCGCTTCAAATCATTATACTCATTGACCGTGTCAGTAAAAAATTGGTGGAAATACTTTTTGTCAATTGCGTAGAGCAAGGTCCCATTCTTGAGTATTTGCATTTTCAAAACCGGTGAGGCGTGATTCAGGACAACAAGATCGGCTTCTCTTTGAAGTATTGAGGACAGTTCTTCCGTTATACCATTGATTACGTAAATATCAGGGACGGTCTTAAAGAGAATCCCGATGTCCACATCGCTCGATGGACGCGAGCAATTACTCGCAAAAGACCCGAAAAGAAAGGCGAGGAGGATTTTGTGCCTTCCCTTGAAAAAGGTTTTCAGAGATCTTAGGTGCCTTAAATTGTCAGGCATATCCTGAATAATGCCATGAAAACTCATGCCTTCCTCTCATACCCAGGCCTTTTCTACTTAACTATTATACCTATTTCCTACGGGAAGGGCAATAAATTGTGACCTCCGGAATCTCCGGTCAGTACGGTCCAGAGGCAATAAGAGGGACGTAGGGGTAGATGGTAATTACCGAACAAGCAATGGGAAGGTTGGGGTCTTGAAATATCACCTTTTGCCTGCCGCTTCCTCCGCGATCGCCTTTCTGGCCGATATCTCACAAAAGTGCATATTTTCAACAATGTCCAGTCTCCGAGTTTCTGTCCGAAGTGCTCGGGATCATTATTGAGAAGACATATCGTTGAGAATTCTTCTAACTGCGTTACAAAACAAATATGGACATCTCCCATGGTATCCGTCTATAATTTAAGCAGATATCGATATGCCGACAATCAAAAATATTTCAGGGCCATACCGGTTCTTCTTTTACAGCTTCGATTGCAACGAACAAATGCATGTGCATGTTCAGAGAGAACGAATGCTCTGCAAATTCTGGATGCAACCCGTTGTATTGGCAAGGAATCAGGGGTTTGCTTCGAAAGAGCTCAATACCATACGGGAAATAATCTTAAAGAACAGGAGCAAAATAAGGGAGGCGTGGCATGAACACTGCGGCAAAAATACATGAAGTGAGAATTAAGGATATAAGCGTCACCGAAGACACGATTACGGCTCACCTCATGGACGGACGGATAATCAGCGTTCCGCTTGCTTGGTCGTGGCGATTGTCGGAGGCGACGCCCAAACAGCGCGCAAATTGGAGAATTATTGGTGACGGTCATGGTGCGCATTGGCCTGACATCGATGAGGATATCAGCGCCGAAGGTATGCTTTATGGTATTCCTGCTCCAAGACACCGAGCATCTCCAAAATTCAGAGCTAAATCAGAACAAAAGAAAATGATGGCTAACGAGTCGCTCAAGCGAGACGCTGCGAAAAGTCGTCGCGCCTCTTAGTTTGATCGGTTAGGTCGCCGGAACAGGAGGTGTAATGTCATCGCTTGTCCAGCAACTCCAACGCCTTGTTTCATCCGGTTGCATCTGCGGTTCCTTCCAATTATGATACTGGAATGATCAAGTACAGGCACGCCCTTGGTCTGAACCCGTATTTCGGCGATTCTACCGCGCTCATGGGGGTATTCCCTCCAACCGGTCTTGAATATATCGCCGCGAGCATGAAAAACCTTGTCGGTAAAGTGACGCTTCTCGACCTTCGATACGAGAAGGCCTACCAGGACCCGGAGGCCCTCAGCGAGTTCATCAGGAACGAAATCGATCTTCTGTGCATCAGCATCCGATGGGAGTCTCGGTTCGAGAACATCTGTGATTTCGTCTCTCAACTGCCTCCGGAGGTCTGCACCGTTGTCGGGGGCTACAAGGCAACCCAGGAAGTCGAGTACCTCTTTGACCGTTGCCCGAATATCGACATGGTCGTCCGAGGTGAGGGCGAAGATATCATCAAACAGATTGTCACGGGGGTTCCGTACAAGGATATCCGGGGGCTCTCCTATCGGGAGAATGGAGGAGTCGTCCACAATGAAATCCATTCTCTGCCTGACCTCACAGGGATTCCGTTTCCCGATCGGTCCCTGAGAAAACATGATTATTGCATGGTTCAACAGGGTGTCCGAATCAGCCGCCACACGTTCGATACCGTGTTGACAACCAGGGGATGTCCGTTCCAATGCAAGTTCTGCACTTTCAGTCTTAATCCGCTCGGACAGAAGAGGAGTTATACGGAACGACCGGTTGAATCGGTCATCGAAGAGTTAAAGACGGTGACTGCCGATGTGGTGCTCTTCAGCGATGACAACTTTTTCACGAATCCGAAAAGGAGCGAACAGCTTTGCGATCTGATTATCGAGAATCAGATCAAGAAGATCTTCGTTGTCCAGGCCCGAATTGATATCGCAAGTCATCGCAGGGTTCTCGACAAGGCGGAGAAAGCGGGTTTCAAGATCTTCCTGATCGGGATCGAGTCGCCCCATGACCGGATCTTGGAGCAGCTTCAGAAGGGCATCACCCAACAGCGGGTCCGAGAAGCGTTTGCGGTCCTGACCCAGTACGACTTTTATCTGCATGGGTACTTCATCTATGGCAACATCGGCGAGACAGAAGAAGAGATGCTTTACATCCCGAAGTTTGCCAAGGAGATCAAGCTCGATTCCATCAGTTTCCAGAAACTGCGGGTCGAGAAGTTCTCGCCCCTGAAGGAAGTGGTTGAAGAAACGCCGGGTTACTATTACAACCGTATCGGTGGCTCCGTCTATTCAGATCGTTACGGTCGCAAGGAACTGAAGCAAATCCAGAAGCGGATCCGGTCGCAGTTCTATGATCTGCCGCAGATGATCCAGATCATTAGAAAGGCCCGAAGAATTGGGCTTGTCAGTGGCCGCGATCTGACGAGTGCATTCCTTAACCTGCCTCTTCTCCTCTATGGGTTGGCCAGACGAAAAACACGAAAGAGGAGATAGATCGGGGTTCCCTGTCCGCTCCGACCCACACAATGGATTTCATTTTCCCCTTAGAGCCCTGAGGGCTGAGCTTTGAGCTTCTCTATTCTCTCCAAGCGTTCCCATGACCCATTCTAAATTGACAAGAGCCACAAGGTAGTCCCTTTTTGCACGGGCCAGATTTCCTCTTGCCTGGACTAGGTTGGTCTCTGCATCGTCCACATCGAGTCTTGTCTTAACCCCGTATTCGTATCCCTTCTCAGCCATAAAGAGCAGGCGTTCCGCTTGGGTCACTGTTCCTGAAAGGGCCTTCACGATTTCGCCAGCTTCTCTCACAGCATTGCATGCATCGCGAACCTGTAAAGAGACGGAGTCTCGCAATTTGGACTCCTCAATCTTGAGACTCGACAGATCGCTTTTCGCCGCACCTACTTTCCCACGGGTGCGGAGGCCGTCAAAGATGGGAAAAGTGACAAACAATCCTGCACTCCAGTTCGAACCATCTGCCTGGAAATCTCCTCCCATATCGAGATTCGTCCAACCCAGTCCTCCCCTAAAGTCCAATCTGGGTTTATCTCCTGCGCTGGCAATCGTTACAAGCTCTTTTGCGATTTCGATCCGGTGGCGAAGGTCGGAAAGCTCCGGTCTTTTCTTCCCGGCAACCTCTACAGCTTCCTCATATTTCGGAAACTCAGCGATCAGGGTCTCAAGGTTTCCATTGGCATCGACTTCCTGTTCACCGATTCCCAGAAGAAAACGGAATCTTTCCCGTGCAATCCGGATGAGGTTTTCGGTCCTGATCACTGCGGGCCGGGCGTTCTCGACATCCACCTTCCCGGCCAGAATATCATACTCCGTGGCGACCCCTGCTGAGTATTTTTTCTGCGCCTCATCAGAGTGACGGTTCTTCTGTTCTAAATTCTGGATGGCAATGGTGTTCAGGTTCTTCGAAAGCAGAATGTCATAGAACGAGGCAGAAACATCCCGATAAGCGGCCTGCCGGTAGAGGCGAAGTTGGTCCTCTGCCGTCGTCAGTCCGACCTTGGCTGCCCGGAGGGAAGCACCAATCTGCCCCCACGTAAAAATGGGCTGGGAAACCCCAATCCCACTCGACCAGACATCTTGCTTGGTTGGGAAATTGGTCCCGAAGGCTTTCTGACTCTCATCCCTGCTGCTGGACCCACTCGCCGTAATCATGATCTGGGGCAGGGCTACGGCTCGTTCTTCGATATAGCGGGCTTCCACCCAGTGCCGGTATTCCCGGGCCTTCTGGATGTCTTTATTCTTATCGGCTGCGATCTGGAGGGCTTCCTCCAAGGTCAAAGACAGAGTGGACCTTTCCTCTCCGAGGGCGGACATGAAAGGAAAGAAGCTAAGGCAGAGGATGAGGGTGAAGATGACGGGGAGACGAGAACTGAGAGGTTCTTTTGTCGCAATACCGGGGTGAACAGGCCAGACCATTTCTTAATCCTCCTTTTTTCCTTTCCAGCGTCTTCGGATCCAGCCACCGAAGTCATCGAGCACAGAATACATCATGGGAACGATGAGGAGCGTGAGAAAGGTCGACGTAATCAGTCCTCCGATCACCGCACGGGCCATGGGTGCCCGCATCTCTGCTCCTGCTCCAAGGGCCAAGGCAAGC
>DATIGG010000036.1:0-6934 GCA_035454825.1 Thermodesulfobacteriota bacterium
ACGGAAAAGACGAGTAAAAAGAAGATCTCTTTGATGAAGGAGATCCCTTTTTTTCAGCATCAGGTCTTGAGGGCCCTCAAGAACCGAAGCCTGATCCATGCTGAAAATATTGACGAATATATTGCCCGGGACGGATATGCCGCTCTTTCCAAGGTTCTCTCTTCCATGACGGCCGAGGAGGTGGTTGCGGAGGTCAAAACCTCAGGATTGAGAGGGCGAGGGGGAGCCGGATTTCCAACCGGTTTGAAGTGGGAAGAGGGTCGTCGTTATAACTCTTTCCCAAAATACGTCATCTGTAACGGAGATGAAGGAGACCCGGGCGCCTTTATGGACCGCTCCATCCTGGAGGCAGACCCTCATGCAGTCCTGGAAGGCATGAGCATCTGCGGTTATGGCGTCGGTTCTCATCAGGGTTATATCTATGTGAGGGCAGAGTATCCTCTGGCGATCCATCGCCTCAACATTGCTATTGACCAGGCCAGAAGTTACGGACTTCTCGGCAACAATATTCTCGGATCAGGGTTTAGCTTCGATATCGGGATTTATCCCGGGGCTGGCGCCTTCGTTTGCGGAGAATCGACTGCGCTGATGTATTCGCTGGAGGGAAAGCGTGGAATGCCGAGAATCAAGCCTCCCCGTTCAACCGAGGCCGGGCTCTGGGGACAACCTACCATTCTCAACAATGTCGAGACGTTCGCGAATATCCCCTCCATCTTCTTGAACGGAGGATCCTGGTTTGCTTCCATGGGTACAAAGGGATCCAAAGGGACCAAAGTCTTTGCCCTCACAGGAGCCGTCCACAATGTGGGCCTCATTGAGGTTCCCATGGGAACGACCCTTCGAAAGATTGTCTATGACATCGGAGGGGGCATCCCTGAAAAAAGGGAGTTTAAGGCTGTTCAAATTGGAGGTCCTTCGGGGGCCTGCCTCCCGGCCCCTCTTTTAGATACGGAAGTTGATTTCGATTCTCTCGATGAAGCCGGGGCCATGATGGGCTCGGGCGGCCTCGTCGTGATGAACGATTCGACCTGTATGGTCGATACGGCCCGGTTCTTCACCGATTTTTCTGTGGATGAATCCTGCGGTAAGTGTGTTCCCTGCCGAATCGGGTTGAAGGTGATGCTCAACATTCTGAATCAAATCGCCACCGGAAGAGGAACGATGGAAGACATCGGACTGCTGGAGCGATTGGGGAACCATATTAAGGAGTCCTCCCATTGTGGTCTCGGCAAAACGGCTCCCAATCCTGTGCTTTCAACCATCCGTTATTTTCGCGATGAGTATGAAGCCCATATCCGCGAAAAACGCTGTCCGGCACTGGTCTGTATCGATCTGATTCATTTTCGGGTCAATCCGGAGAAATGTAAGATGTGTGGTCTTTGCCTCAAGGCATGCCCGGCAGAGGCAATTGCCTGGGAAAAGAAGAAACCGGCAGCCATCAACCCGGAAAAATGCATGCGCTGCCGCTCCTGCATTCAAGCATGTAAGTTCCATGCGATTGAATAGAAGGAACGATGGAATATTGGAACAATGGAAGAATGGGGAAGATTCAGGTTTGATGGATTGAACTCACGATTCCAATTTTCCAACATGCGATGATTCCATTTTTTGGATCATGATGAAGAGTCAAACCACGAAACTGAAGATTGATGGCATCGAGGTCGAGGTTGAACGGGGGACGATGATCCTCGAGGCAGCCGAGGCTGCTGGCGTCAAGATCCCTACCCTCTGCCATGACCGCAGGCTCATCCCTTTTGGGGCCTGCCGGCTTTGCGTTGTCCAACAGAAAGGGAAGAACGATCTCCAGCTTGCCTGTTTTACTCCAGTCAGGGATGGAATGGAGATCGTCACCCAATCCTCTCAGATAACGGAATCAAGGAGGCTCCAACTCCAATTCATCCTCCTCAACCACCCCATGATCTGTCCCCGTTGTGAAATGGAAGGGGAATGCGCTCTTCAAACCCTGGTCTATGAATACGGAGTGGGGGAAACTCAGTACCCCTGGGAGAAGATCCCTTTCCCTGCGGACAATTTCTCTCCGCTTCTTCAAAGGGACCCTAACAAGTGTATTCTCTGCGGCCGCTGCGTACGGATCTGTGATGAAGTACAGGGGATAGGAGAACTCTCTTTCGCTGGGAGAGGGATTAAATCCACGATCGACACCGATTTTCACAGGCCTCTAAATTGTGAATTCTGCGGCCAGTGTCTCGATACCTGTCCTGTGGCGGCGATCACCAGTGACACTTTTGATTACTCCACCAAGGCCTGGGAATTGAAGGAGACGACCACGCCCTGCCCCTACTGCGGTTGCGGATGTCTCCTCACGATCAGCTCGAAAGAAGGAGAGGTCAAACGGGTCTTCTCCGACCCCGTGGGGGGACCGAGTGACGGGAACCTCTGTGTGAAAGGCCGATTTGGATGGGATTTCATTGATCATCCGGACCGCATTAAAACCCCTCTCCTCAGGATCAATGGTGAACTCAAAGAGACCTCCTGGGAAGAGGCCCTTCATTTCATTGCGACAGGACTCGAAAGCGCAAAGGTCCGGTTCGGAAAGGAGGCCATTGCTGCCATTGCCTCCAGCCGATTGACCAACGAGGAATACTATCTATTTAATAAGCTATTCAGAGAAGCTATCGGAACGGACCAGATTGCCTTGGGCAGTAATGGCGCCTCAAAGGGTTTGACAGAAGGGCTATCTCAAACGCTCGGAATCCCCGCCTCAACAAATTCGATTCAGGAACTGAGGAAGGCTGACTGCATCCTGATCATCGGGGTGGATCCCGCAGAAACCCATCCCATCATCAAGAATGAGATTCATTTAGCGATCCGTAAGAACCGGGCACAATTGATCGTCATCGGAAGCCAAGATGTCGGCCTCAGCCGTAACACGGAGATTTCGCCTCTCTCGCCTCCAGCCATCCTTCTTCTCGATAAACCTGGAACGGAGGTTCCTCTTCTTAACGGAATGATCCGCACAATCCTAAGAGAGGGTCTTGAGAACAGGGGCTTTATTGAAGAAAAGACGGAAGGAATTGAGGCCCTCAGGGAGAAGGCTCAATCCCCTGAGCCGGAAGCCTTCAAAATGCTTTCTGAGGCGAAGAAAGAGGACCTCGAAAAGGCAGCCAAGGCCTTTGCTCAGGCTAAACATGGGATGATCGTGATCGGAACGGGCGAGTGGTCCCATCTGCCCCAGAAAGAGGTTGCGATTGCGAGTTCAAATCTTGCTCTGATTACAGGACATCTCGGGAAAGCATCCTCTGGCATTCTTATCCTCCAGGAAAAATGTAACGGTCAGGGAGCCATTGACCAGGGAATTCTCTCAAATGGGGGAGTAAAGAATCTATTGGATAGAGCAGCGGAAGGGAAGGTAAAGGCCCTCTATATTGCCGGTGAGAATCCAATCGTAAAATCTTCCCATCCCGATCGTCTTAAAAAGGCCTTTGAGAGACTGGAACTTCTTGTGGTACAGGACCTCTTCATGACAGAGACGGCAAGGATGGCCCATGTCGTCCTTCCTGCCGCCTCTTTTGTCGAGAAGGGGGGAACTTATACCAATTTGGAAAGAAGGGTCCAAAAGCTCAATCCGCTGCGTTCTCCGGCCCATGGATCGAAATCGGATTTTGACATCTTTCTCGATCTCCTGCGAAGGCTCGAGGTTCCGATCCGGGGGGAGACACCCGAAGCCATTTTCAGCGAGATTTCCCTAAAGAACCCCTGCTATCAAGGGGTCCAGCCTGGAGAACAATGGCCAAAGGGGTCTTCTTATCTCTATTCGAATGATTTCCCCAAGGGAAAGGCAAAATTGATTCACGTTGAAGAACAAGGGCCATCCTTCGCTCCAGAAGGAGCAGAGCCCCATTCTCTCCTTTTGATCCAGAGGCCCTCCCTCTTTCAATCAGGTCTTCTCAGCCTCAGTAGTGAGAACCTAAGAATGGTTCAGAGAGAGCCATTCCTTGAGGTCAGCATTGAAGATGCAGGAAATTTAGGGATTGAAGACGGAGAGATGGTAAAGGTTTCGAACACCCGAGACCGTTCGATAAAGATAAAGGTGAAGGTTTCCAAAAAACCTGCGCAGGGTGTCATGACTGCTCCCTGGCCTTGCCCATTAGTCGAGGAAGGGGGCGTCGCCTCAGTCAAGGTTGAAAAGTTGTAATACAGCGTTCTCCTTCTCACACCTTCCCCCCCTCGGGAAAGGTGTGAGAAGATTGTACCTAAGCCGTCACCCCGGTGAACCCCGGATCAGGTCCGGGGCAGGCGCTGGGGTCCAGTCAGTTCGTAATGCCTTGACAAAACTGGATTGCGGCTGGAGTTTACCCCGTACTTGATACGGGGCCGGAATGACGTAAAAAGGAACTATGATCGATTCCAAGACGTTAGATCCCGATTTCAAACACCTCATTGCCAGGGAGCCGGGAGGGGAACACATCAAGCGGTGCTTCTCCTGTGGAACCTGCACAGCAGGGTGTCCGGTCCGGGAAGTCACGGACCGATACAATCCGAGGAAAATCATTCGGATGGCTATCCTGGGAATGAAAAAGGAGGTCCTCTCCAGTCAGTTCATCTGGCTCTGTTCTTCCTGTTACACCTGCTTTGAGCGGTGCCCGCAGGACGTGAAGATCCCTGAACTGATGAACGCTATCAGGAACATCGCCGTCAGAGAAGGCTACATCCCATCGTCCATGAAGGTTCAGATCGACCTTCTCTCATCCTTTGGACGGCTTCTGGAGATTACCGATTTTGAGAATGATAAAAGAAAGGAATTGAATCTTCCCATGGTAGAGGGAAAGACCGAAGAGATAAAAAAGATCCTGAAAGAGCTGGGGCTCCATCGTGAAGAAAAGGCAGAAAATTAGTCCTTTAGATATTCAATACACCCTTTTTCTGGGCTGCACGGTCCCTGTCCGGGCTGCGAATTATGAGCTCTCTGCCCGGAAAGTGGCAGAGAGGCTCGATGTTCAACTGCACGACGTCCCACAGTTTGCCTGTTGTGGGTATCCGGTCAAATCGGTCGATCACTATGCCTATCTCCTGATGGCTGCCCGGAATCTTGCTCTTGCTGAAGAAAAGGGCTATCCCCTCTGCACCCTCTGCAGCGCCTGTTGTGGTGCTCTGAGCGAGGCCAATCACGAGATCCAGGAAGACGAAAAGCTCCGGAAAAGAATCAATCAAGATCTCTCCCAGTGGATTGGGAAGGAATATAAGGGCGGCATCCGGGTCACCCATTTTATCCGGGTATTGAAAGAGGAAGTAGGGTACAAGAGGATTGGAGAAGAGATTCAGATCGATCTTTCATCCCTTCACCTCGCTCCCCATTACGGTTGTCACTATACCAAGCCATCGACCGTCTACGCAAGGATCGAAGATCCCGAGAATCCCAGAAGCCTGGACGAGCTGATCGAAGCAAGCGGCGCAAAGTCCGTCTCTTACGAGAACAGGCTTTCGTGCTGCGGGGGTGGCGTTTTGGCGATCGATGAACAGGTGGCCCTTGGAATGGCGAAAAATAAGCTGGATCATATTCTGGCCAGCAAGGCAGATGGCATGATTCTCATCTGTCCCTTCTGTGACATCATGTATGCGTCGAACCAGAAGAAGATCGAAAAGGTGGCTGGAAAAGACTATAAAATGCCGGTCCTCTTCTATCCCCAGCTCCTGGGTCTTGCCATGGGGATGGAACCGGATGAGGTAGGAATAAAAATGAATCGCGTGAGGCCGACAGAGCTCATGAAAAAGATCAGCAGGAGGCCGGACTAAGATGAGCCCGTCCACAACCTCCCCAACGGCATCCTCAACACTATCTCCAACGGCATCCTCAACGGCATCCAAAGATCCGATCGGTGCCGTACTGGTTGTCGGTGGAGGGATTGGAGGCATCCAGACCTCTCTCGACCTGGCCGAATCCGGTTTCAAAGTCTACCTTCTTGAGAAAAATATCAGCATTGGCGGGACCATGGCCCAACTCGACAAGACCTTTCCTACCAATGACTGCTCGATGTGCATCATGTCTCCGAAGCTGGTCGATGCAGGCCGCCACCGGAACATTAAGATTCTGACACATGCAAAGGTGGAGAGGGTCGAAGGAGAGCCCGGACATTTCAAAGTCCTCGTCCACAAGAAGGCCCGCTCCGTATCCATCGAAGATTGCAAGGCCTGCGGCGACTGCGCAAAGGTCTGTCCTGTAAAGATACCCAATGACTATGAGCAGGGACTCGTGACAAGAGCCGCCGTCTATCAACTCTTTGCTCAGGCCATGCCAAGCGCTTACGGGATCGAAAAGCGGGGGATCCCTCCCTGCCGTGCAGCCTGTCCTCTCCATGTCAATGCCCAGGGATACGTTGCCCTCATTTCTGCGGGCAAGTTCAGGGAAGCCCTTGAACTCGTCAGGGAGAAACTCCCTTTTCCGGGGATCCTTGCCTATGCCTGCTCTCACCCCTGTGAGCGGGAATGCAAGCGGATTGAGGAAGATCGGCCTATCCCCATCTGCCGTCTCAAGAGATTTCTCGTTGATCAAGTCGAAGAACCCGAGTTTGAATCCAAAGGACCTGAAGAGAACGGGAAGAAGGTGGCCATCATCGGCTCCGGTCCTGCAGGGCTCATGGCAGCCCACGATCTGAGAAGGATGGGCTATTCTGTTACTCTTTTTGAAGCCAGGGATAAGATAGGTGGGCTCCTGACCGATGGCTTTCCCTCTTACCGCCTGCCGAAGAAGGTAGTAGACAAAGACCTCTCCATCATCGAGAAGTTGGGAATCGATGTCCAGCTCAACACAAGGGTGGGCAAGGCGTCTGCAGGCGCCCTTTTACAGGCCTTTGAAGCCGTTTTCATCGCAACGGGCATTGCCGGAACAGGATCGATCACCAGGGCCTTTAATGGATTGAGGGGAACGCGATGGGGAACCATTCTCGCGGACCCGGTCACCCTCGAAACCAGTCTT
>DATIGG010000037.1:0-6976 GCA_035454825.1 Thermodesulfobacteriota bacterium
GTCTCCGGATGCAGGAGAACCAGGGGATCGGAGGAATGTTTCCGAAGGGACGAGAGATTCCTTCCGGATGAATGGAAATAAAAGGAATCCTTGGCTGAGGTGAAGATCAACGGATATTTCTTAAAGAGATCTGGCGTGCCATAGGGTGACTCGGGCAATTCCTGATAGCAGGGCAGGGGGTTATATCCCCACTCCTTCAACTGCGAGGAATAAATTTCGACCCTGCCCGATGGCGTATTGAAGCCATTCTTCTCATAACTTCTATAGCTCCAGTTTCCTTTTAAAATCCCTATTTTTTTAAGGTCGTCATAAATCATTCCTGCTGGTTCAAGGATGGCATTGAGGCACTCCCGCGTATCCTCCCAGAAATATTGTTCGTAACCGAGGCGTTTGCCTAATTCGTTCAATATTTTCAAATCAGGCCAGCATTCCCCCGGAGGATCAACGATCTTGGGACGGGCCAGGACGAATCCATGGGGAAGGCCATAATGACCCATATCATCAAATTCATAATTTGTGGCCGCAGGGAGCACGATGTCTGCAAGCTGTGCCGTTGGGGTCAAAAAAATCTCAGCGACCGCAAGAAAATTGAGCCTCTTCATCGCCTCATATGTCTCATTTGCATTGGCATGGCTGAGAAGGGGATTCGTTCCCTGGATATACATGGCTCGAATCGGGTTGGGTTTTCCCGTGAGAATTGCCTTAACGATCAATTGAGACGGCACAAAGCCCATCGTTGCGGCCAGACGGAATTCGGGGAATAAGGCCTTTTCTTTTCTATCCGGGAACTTTTTGATCTGGACAAGCTCACCCGGCCTCATAACCGACGGAGGGACCCGATTCACATTTCCACCTGGCACCTCCAAGTTACCGGTGATCGCCATCAGGATCAGTATCGCTCTCGCACACTGGAAGCTGTTGAGGTTATGTTCAAGGGCATTGCCCCACTGAATACAGGACGGTTTCGTTTGAGAGAAAAGACGGGCTGCCTGAAGGATCTGGTCCTTGTCGATCCATGTGATCTCAGAAACTTTATGCAATGGGTATTGTTGCAGAAGTTCGCTGAGCTCTGGAAGGCCGAAGGTCCACTGATCAACGAAATCTCTTTTATAGAGGCCTTCATCCAGAATGACCCTTAGCATCCCTAAGGCAAGGGCAAGGTCTGTACCGGGTCTGGGCTTAAGCCAGAGGTCTGCTCTGGAAGCAAGGCTGGTCTTTCTTGGATCGATTACTATTAATTTTGATCCCTGATCGAGAGCCTGCCTCAGCCGGATGCCAATTACCCCCTCCTCATTGGTATGGAAGAGATTGCTTCCCCAGGCAATGATGCAGGCTGGAGGGTGATCATAGTCCGGGACAGGGAAGAAACCACAGGTCAGGTTTGAGGCTGTCTCCCGGGGCATGTGGCAGACGTGACCGGGCGTTGAAACATTCGGGACGTTAAGAAGGTTGGCGAGGCGAAGCATCAGAAAGAGTTCCAGGCCCTTGGGCGTGCCCTGGGCAAAAGCGATGGCCTTCTGGCCATCTCGGGCAATCGTTTCTTTAATTCTGCCTGAAATTGTGTCCAGGGCCTCATCCCAGGAGATGCGTCTCCATCTCCCTTCGCCTCTTTCTCCAGTCCTTTTCAATGGATATTGGAGACGATCGGGGTGATTGATTCTTTCGATCTGAGCGAGCCCTTTGGCACAGAGGTATCCCCGGCTCAGAGGTGAATCCGGATCTCCCTCGATCTTTGTAATCCTTCCATTTTCAAGATGGACCAGAAGTCCGCACCCTCCATGATCCATCCTCGCACAATGCGTCCTAATGATCATTAAATACCTCCGGCTGAGTAATTGTTTCTAACATTCTGAAGGCGGATTTACAAGATTGACAATAGATCGTTTTCACCTGGAATTTAAAGCCCAACAGAAGTTCGCCAACCTCAAACATCGGGTCGAAAAGATAGAAAATTGTACCCTTTCTTAAAATTCTACCGCAGTTTTTTCGAACTCTCCATCTTAGCCCATTTTTGTTCCTCTCATTTCCGTCCCAGTATACAAGCTTTTAGAAAACAAGACGGTTTATAACGAGTTGGCTTGCGAAGTACCGAAACCACTGAACATCCTTACCCTTTGCGGTATCCGGGGCTAAATGTGCAAAGGGTCATTTTTTCACCGATTCTGGAGAAAAGGTGTTTAATCGCAAAAAGCAATTAGATCGGTACGGGAAGGTCGTCGGTTTTGCTTTGTGGGAAAACAAAAAGTCTAAGGACTTTGAGGACTTATGCGAAAACCCGGATTTCACTTGACGGACAATTGTTAAGACATCTTCGATTTCTTCCTGAAACCTTGTTTTTCAATTTTCGGCCTTCTATGCAACACTCGAAACGTAAATGAAAAATTATTATAGACTGTTACGAAAAAAAATTGAAAATGGATTTTTAGAAATCAAACCCATATAGAGCTGTCATTAATTTTTGAGCTTTGGATTTTGTGTTCGCCTTCATACCTGCAAATAGAAGAAGGACCTGACTCGCATTTTATAAATGCCTTGTCTTTTTATCCATATTCCACCCTTCTGGAGGGAATATTACCAGAGATTCGAGACCAAATCACACAAAATCTATCCAGATTGTTGGGTCGATCAAGAAATTTATATGTTTCACCATTGTTTCAAATAGTTGTAGATTTCTTCGTAACAGTCTCTATTATTTTTAAAAACTTTAATTGAGTTAAGGCGTCAATGCTCAATACTGTTAAATTTTTCACAATTCTTGCTTTTTTATGGGAGGATGAGAACCTTTAAAGCAGAGGAGAGAGTCTAAAGGAAAGGAGGGATTTTTTCATGGCGCGATATTATGTTGACTGTCGGGAACACCGCAGTGATGTGAAGTGCAGTTTAGCACTTGCAGCTGACAAAAAAGACGAGTTACTGGAGACCACTGTTCAGCATGGGATAACAGTTCACGGGTACAAAGATACTAAAGAATTTCGGGATCAAATCATGAAGGGCATGAAGGAGGGAACGCCCCCCCTTTAGTCCACAGCCTCCGATTTCCTGCAAGCGCTAACATTCTGCGTGGAAACGTAAGTTAACCACCAAAGGTAGTTTTACCCAAAAGGCAGCGCCACACAAGGCTCTGCCTTTTTATCTAAAACCTTCTCTAACTTGCCTTTGAATAAGCGTCATTCTGTAGCGGAGTTGCAGAATGACTGCCATTCGAAAGTTTGAATGACGAATGAAAAAGGCGAAGTCAGTTCATCGTTTTCAACATTGGTTTGACAACTCCAGATATTAATGTTTTAAATAGAATGGGACGGATGAAATTCCATGTGTAGAGGAGAGAATAGATTTGGTTCAAAATAAAATACCTAATCGAGTTCTGATAATTCTTATTTTGGCCCTTGGCCTCACGTGGGTTACCGGAGAATGTGCTAAAGCTTTTGCACAAGAAACAGATCCCAAAGGCTTTAAAACTCTCAAGAAGAGAATGATCAATCCACAGACTGGATTGCCGAGAACTCTTGATCCCAATCTTTTCAAAGGAAAGGCTAAGGTGGCTTACCAGATAGCAAAGGAGATTCCTGAAATTGTCTCACAGATGCCTTGTTTCTGCGAGTGTGAGGCTTATGGCCATGCAAATCTTTTAGATTGTTTTGTTGATAGGCATGGAGCCGGGTGAATGATATGTCAAGAGGAGGCCCTCTTAACAAAACGATTGTACGATGAAAATATTCCTCCTGATAGAATTAAAGAAGAAATTATAAAAAGATTTAGATAACTCTACAACATTCTCTTATACAAACCAAAATACCCTACCATACTCAATTCCCCGAATAAAAAGCCGCCTCACCCCCAGGTTCCGAGAAAATTTGCTCTTGGCCAGTCAAAATCTTCTCCTCGCCCACGGAGCCGAGACGGCAATTTCCACTTCCTGGCACTTTACAGACTATCAATGACTCTCTTCGGTTTGATTCGGACCTGGTCCGCCAACAAAAATCATGATCCCGATCAGGAAGAGGATGATGTCCATGCGGGCAAACTCGATAAGATGAGGAATAGCGGCGAGTCCAAAGGCCCGAAGACTTACTTTTCTTTATAAATGGAATTACTAGCCCTTTCCTCTTTGTGCCTTTCGATCTCGTCATGGTAAGTTTTGATCAGATCTTTCCGGCTTAGCATAGAAAGCACTTTCTGCGGATATTCTCTACTCACCACAGGCAGTTCCCGAATTTCAGCCATCGTCATCTTCTTAAGGGCAGTGTTAAGGTTATCCTCTGGCGTTACGGTCAAAACCTCCTGCGTGGCAATATCTTTTGCCACGACCAGATTGTGGAGTTCCTTTTCGAACATAACTCTGCGGATATCCGTCAACGACAGAATCCCTCTTAAATTGCCATTCTTATCCACTACGGGAAAGTTGGCTTGCTTCGATTGCACAACCAATTGAATGATTTTTTCAAATCTCATTCCTTCTGGAATAGTCTCGATTTCCCTGCCCAAAGGGAGTGCATCTTTTACACGGATATGTTCCAAAATGTCAATGACAAAATCGCCAACGTGGGCCGGAGAATCCTTCCGTTCGGAAACCTGCTTTTCATAAAGGGAAGTCTTTCCCAATAAGAGATAAGAAATCGTAGAAACGATCATCAGAGGAACGATCAGGGCATAGCCTCCTGTCATTTCAGCCACCATAATTAACGAGGCAACAGGTACCTTTGCCACGCCAGCGAAAAATCCTCCCATTCCGACGAGAACAAAGGCACTCGGATTGATTAACAAATCGGGAAACAGCTTTGAACAGGAGGTCCCATAGAATCCACCAAGCATTGCGCCGATGAAGAGAGAAGGAGCGAAGACGCCGCCACTGCCTCCGGAACTTATGGTAAAAGAAGTGGAGAAGATTTTGGCGATAGCGAGGAATAGCATCAGGCCGATTGTAAGGTTTCCATCAATGGCCGACTGAATCCATTCGTAGCCACCTCCCAAAACCTGCGGAAAGAATAATGCCAATCCACCCAGCAGGAGCCCTCCCAAGGCCGGCTTAAACGACCTCCGAATGTTTAGTTTTTTGAAAAACCGATCTCTCATGTCATAAAATATATGAATGTAAAAAAAGCCAACGACCGCACATATGACTCCGAAAACACCATAGACGAGAAGTTCGCTCGGAGAGATAATGGGAGCTAATTTGGGAATGTGGAAGATGGTTTCCCATCCATAAAAGAGGGTAAACACGCTATACGCTACTATGGAGGAAAGGATGGATGGGATGATTCCCTCAAATTCAAACTCTGGCTCTTGGTAAAGGACTTCCGTAGCAAAGAGGGCCGCCCCAAGGGGTGCTTTAAAGATGGCCCCGATCCCACCTGCTGCCCCTGCCAGCAACATAAGTCTCCGGTCCCGCTCGCCTGTTTTCAATAGGGACGATAAAAAAGAGGCGAACCCTGAGCCAATCTGAGCGATAGGACCCTCTTTCCCCGCAGAGCCTCCTGAACCGATCGTGATCGCTGAAGCAATCGTCTTAATAATCGGAACCCGTTTTCGAATGATTCCCCTTTTTCTGTGAAAACTGTCGATCATCGCATCGGTTCCATGCCCTTCGGCTTCGGGAGCAAAACGGAATACAATGAGCCCGGAGAGTAATCCTCCCAGCGCGGGGATGCAGAGGATCATCCAACGATAAACCGGGATACCCCAAAAGAAACTCTCCTCCAGTTTCTTGGGAAGGAGGATTGCCACAAGATCCTTCATAAAGAACTGGGTTCCTCTTTGAATCAGAAAGTTGAATAATATGGCCCCTAAACCGGACACCACACCGATGAGAATTCCAAGGAAGATCCACCTCCATATCCACTTCATCCGGACAGGCGAAAAAGATAGGAAGAATTTTCTAACGATAATCTTCATGCCTGACCACTCTCAAAATCCATGATTCTCTCCTTTATGCATATCCTATGCGCGAGCTTCGAGATCGGGTATCTTACATGGGCTACAACCGAGAGATATGGTATCATATGGCCATTTTTGAGTCAAACGATGCCCCAAAAATCTGTTACCCGTAGAGATCAAAAGTGGGAATTTTATTCCGGTTATTATGAGATGAAATATACTCTATGGGATTATTGATTATTCGAAATCCGTATTATTTAGATAGGGGTTCTAGTAACGCTTCCAGGAAAAAGTCGGTATCTTCTCACTGCCTGTCAAAGAAAATACTGGTCAGGACACTTTTATCATCCTCTTTCTTTTTTCTTTCCTTTCTTTCCGCCCTCAATATCGATACCAGCGGCCACATAGTTTCTAAGGGCTTCGAGAATAACATCGCGCACATCCCGGCCTTCGAGCGCAGCTCGCGCCTTTACCTGCCGCCAAAGGGCATTCTCCACGTTCCTCAGAAAATAGTCAGTGCAGTTCTCTCTTGCCATAATCCACCCCCTAATAGCTGACTTCGATCTCTGTGGTGGGTTCGACAAAGACGATACTACCGCCGGCTGATTCGCAGAGGGGCCGGAGTCTCGTAATAAGATCGGCCAGGGCCTTGTCAGAAATGCCGCTGCCCACCCGTGCCCGCGTGGGTGCGTGGGTTGTCCACCCTTACCTCAGTCCCTCTTGCCTGCGGCAAGCAGGAAAGGGGAAGACCTTATTGGCGAGATTTCGAATACTTTTGGTTACAATTTGGCTTCAGATTTTACTTGTTTTGTGGGCTGTTTGGTGGTATAAGATTATTATTCAATCTAAATCTAACAAGGAGGTGTTGGATATGGCAGTTTCGTTGCAACCGGTAGTCAAAGTGAGTGACAAATTAAAGGATTTGTTGAACAAGGCGATTGCCCGGGAGATTCAGGTCAGCATCCAGTACATGTGGCAGCACGTCCAGGTGATGGGAGTGAAGGCTGTTGCGGTCCAGGACAAATTCAAACAGACCGCCATTGCTGAGATGAAGCATGCAGAAAAGATCGCAGAAAGACTCTGGTACCTCGGCGGGGTTCCT
>DATIGG010000038.1:0-5428 GCA_035454825.1 Thermodesulfobacteriota bacterium
CAGCGTTCCATTTTGCGCGATACTACTTTCAAATGGCCAGAAAAGCGATCTGGAAAGGATATATCAATTTCGGGGATGTCAATCTGCCTGTGAAACTGCATCCCGCGGTCAGGGAAGAGCGGATCCAGTTTCATCTTCTTCACAAGCGGGATCATGTGAAATTGCTCCAACAGATGGTCTGTGCCTATGAAAATGAACCGGTGCCGGCGGAAGCTCAGGTCAAAGGGTTTGAAGTGGAGGATGGGAAATATATTATCGTCGATCCGGAGGAACTCGAACAGACGGATCCTGAAAGCAGCCGGATGATCGAGGTCCACGAATTTGTCAAAACCGCACAGATCGATCCCCTCTTCCTCGATCGTGTCTATTACCTGGAGCCGGATATGGCGGGTATTCAGGGAAAAGGATATGGCGCGCTTGTCAAGGCTTTGAGGGAGATGGACGTGGAAGGTATCTGCACCTGGACCATGAGAAAGCGGTCCTATCTCGGGGCCTTGCAGGCGAGTGGGAAGATCCTACGCCTGAATACGCTGCGGTATGCCGACGAAGTGGTCCCGGTGAAATCGCTTGATTTGCAGGACGTTCCCTTGTCGGAAAAGGAACTGAAAATCGGGGGCGATTTGATCAATCAGTTGACCGCTCCTTTTGAGCCGCGAAAATTCGAAAACGAGCACCAGAAGAAGCTGAAGGATATGATCGAGAAAAAAGCCCGTGGAGAGAAAATAGCGATCCTGGCCCCCAGGCGCTTGAAACCCACGGAATCAGACCAGCTGCTCCAGGTCCTTGAAGCGAGTCTGAAGAAAGTCGCCTAGGGTGGAAGACCCGCTACCCGGCCCAGGTAGTGGTTGAAGTTTTTTTCAAGTAGGAGGAATGATATGGCTGTGCAGGGAATATGGAGCGGGACGATCAGTTTCAGCCTGGTAGCGATTCCGGTGCAGTTGGTCAAGGCCATCGAACCAGGCCATGTCTCTTTTCACCTGCTTCACAGCAAGGATTACTCCCGTCTCTCGCGAAGAATGTTCTGTCCGGAAGAGAAAACTATCGTACCCCCGGATGAGATCATCAGGGGATACGAGATCGTGCCCGGCAAATTCATCGTGATGACGGATGAGGAGCTGGAGTCCGTGTCCCCGGAACGGAGTCGTACGATCGAGATCGTCGAGTTCATCGATATGAAGGAAGTGGACCCAATCTATTATGATCACCCGTATTATCTCGTTCCTTCGAAGGGGGGCGAAAAAGCGTATCAGCTCCTGGTCGAGGTGATGCGCCGGACAAACAAAGCCGGGCTCGCAAAATTCGTGTTGGCGGAACGTGAGTATCTGGTGGCGGTCACCAGCAGGGAGGGAGCGCTGGCACTGACCACACTTCATTACAGCGACGAAATACTTCCCGATGAAGACATCTCGCCGAAGAAAGGAAAGATCGAGGCTGAAGAGGAAAGCGGGATGAAAAAAAACATTGAGCAGATGATCGAAGACTTCAATCCGGGAAAATATGCGGACGGGCGCAGGAAAAAGCTCATGGATCTCCTGGCGGCGAAGGTGAAAGAAAAAACTCCGGTGGAGGCCCCTGCCGTGGAGGAAGAAGGGGGAGAAGGTCCGGCTGATCTGGTCGCCGCGCTGGAGGAAAGCATGCGGAAAGTGAAGGAGAACCGGTGAACCGAACATTCGTCGAGATGGGAGGGAGGAGACTCCCTTTATCGAATCTCGAAAAGGACCTCTATCCCTCATATGGTTTTACGAAGGCCCAGATCCTGGAATACTACCGCGGGATCGCACAGTTCATTCTGCCTCATTTGAAGGACCGGGCATTGACCTTCAAGCGTTATCCCGAAGGGGTCGAAAAGGATTTCTTTTTCGAGAAGCGCTGTCCCGGACACCGTCCAGTCTGGGTGAAAACGGCAGAGATCCCCCAGGATGACGGAGCGCCGATGACAGCCTGCCTGGTCAACGATCTGGAAACGCTGATATGGGTGGAGAACCTCGCGTCTCTTGAACTCCATGTGCCTCTGGCGAGGGCCGGATCGCCTCAGACGCCCGATTCAATGGTTTTCGACCTGGATCCCGGCGATGGGGCGAGCATTCTCGATTGTGCAAGGGTGGCGTTGATACTTCGGGACCTGCTCTTCCAAATGGGGCTTATAAGCTATGTAAAAACCTCAGGCCAAAAAGGGCTCCATGTCCTTGTCCCCCTGAACCGCACAGAGACGACCTTTGAGGATACGAAGACATTTTCAAAAGCCGTGGCAGGAATCATGCAGAAACATTATGCCGATCTGGTGACCGCAAAAATGGCGAAGCAAGAGCGGAAAGCAAGGGTCTTTATCAACTGGTCCCAGAATGACGCCTCGAAGACGATGGTCTGCGTTTATTCCCTGCGGGCCCGTAAAAAACCATTCGTTTCGTTTCCGCTTGAATGGGGGGAACTGGAGAATCTGTCCGGGCTTAGTGACCCGGAAAGGCTGCAGGTCATGCATTTTGAAGCTGTGAGCAGAGTCGAAAAAAAAGGCGACCTTTTTCAAGAGGTGCTTGTAAAAGAACAAAAGCTGCCTCATCTATGACGGAATATTTACTCTGACCCAGATAAGCCCGACTGTAGCCATGACGTCGGGGCAGGACGGAACCAAAACCTTTGAACCGCCAAGATGAAAAGGTCGCGAAGAAAATCTTATATTATTGAATGAGTCGTTTTTTTTAATTTTTAGCACCTATGCGCCATCGCGATAAAGTTTTCTTGGGGTTGTGGAGCGGCAGCCCCGAAGAGGTAACGCCATGGAATTAAAGGAATACGCATCAAAGCGGGAATTCGAGAAAACGCCCGAACCGAAACCGGACAATGGCCATGAGGGGGCCCGACTCATGTTTGTTGTTCATAAGCACGCGGCAAGGGCCCTTCATTATGATCTTAGGCTGGAGCTGGAGGGGGTTCTGAAGAGCTGGGCTGTGCCGAGGGGGCCCTCTCTTGACCCTTCATTAAAAAGGCTGGCCGTCATGGTTGAAGACCACCCGATTGATTACAAGGAGTTTGAGGGTGTTATTCCGGAGGGCAATTACGGAGCAGGAAGCGTTATCATCTGGGACAGGGGGTTTTATCATCACCCTTCCACACGAGATGAGAGCGAAAGTGAGAAACTGCTGCTGGACGGATTAAGAAAAGGGAATATGAAGTTTGTCCTCGAAGGGGAAAAGCTTCACGGTGAATTCGCGCTGGTAAAAACGGGAAAGGACGGGAAGTCATGGCTTCTCCTGAAGAAAAAAGATCGAAATGCGACCAGAGGGGATATTCTCAAGGAGAACCGTTCCGTAGTATCCCATAAAACCCTGGAGGAGATGCTCGAATCCAGGCCGCAGAAATCTTTCAGACAAAAAAAAGTTAACCAGATCCGCCTTCACGAAGCAATGGAAAGCGAAGACCTGAAGGATGCACCAATCAAACCGATGCAGCAGGGAATAAAACCGATGCTCGCGACCGTGATCAAGGAACCGTTTGATCATCCGGATTGGATCTTTGAGGTGAAATGGGATGGATACCGGGCCGTTGCCGAAGTCCGGGAAGGGGCTGTTTCGCTCTATTCCCGGAACGGGATCTCGTTCAATAAAAAATTTTTCCCCATAGTGGAGTCACTGAGTAAATTCGGATTTGATGTTGTTCTCGATGGCGAAATTGTCGTCGTGGACGACCAGGGACGCCCTGATTTTCAGAAGCTGCAGCATTACCATGACCACGGAGGCGGTCATTTGCTCTACTATGTTTTCGACCTCTTGTACTTCCGGGGACATGATCTGACGAATCTGCCCCTGCTCAGGAGGAAGGAACTCTTGAAAAAAATTCTCCCGTCGGGATCAAAAATAAGATTCAGCGATCACGTATGGAAAGAAGGCGTCTTGTTTTACACTGTCGTCAAAGAAAAGGGACTGGAAGGGATCATCGCCAAACATTCTCAAAGCGCGTATGAGGCGGGCAGAAGGAGCCGCCAGTGGCTGAAAGTGAAGGCGCGGCTCACGCAGGAGGGCGTAATCACAGGATTCACGGAACCGGGAGGTGGCAGAAAACATTTCGGCGCCCTCATTCTGGGCGTATTCGAAGGGGACGAGTTGATATACATCGGCCATGTGGGAGGTGGATTCACAACGAAAGATTTAAAGGATATCCGCGAACAATTGGACCCCCTGATTCAAAAAGAATGCCCCTTTAACGTAAAACCGGAGACCAATACCCCGGTCACCTGGGTAAAGCCGGAGCTGGTCTGCGAGGTTAGTTTATCCGGCTGGACTAGAGACGCCATCATGCGGCAGCCCGTTTTCTTGCGGCTGCGCGAGGATAAAGCCGCTCGCGAGGTGGCGCGCGAGAAACCACTAAAGAGCGGTGAAGGAGGACCGTAAAATGATGAATATCTATGTTGGCACAAGTGGATTCGCCCATAAGGAATGGGTAGGCAAATTCTATCCTGAAAAGATCTCGCCCAAGGACATGCTTCGCTTCTATGCCGAACGCCTCAATACGGTAGAGATCAATAATACCTTTTATCACATGCCTAAAGAGAGCGTGCTCACATCCTGGGCAGAACAGGTCCCGCGTGATTTTGTGTTCGCGCTCAAAGCGCCCCAGGTCATAACACATATGAAGCAGCTCCGAAATGTGTTCGAGCAGACCGACTACCTCTTCAGGTCGCTGTCGGCTCTGGAGAGGAAACGAGGACCAATCCTTTTTCAATTTCCAAAGAGTTTTCATACTGACAGGCCTGTGCTGGAAGATTTTCTTCAGCTGATTCCTGACAATGCGTCCTGTGCATTCGATTTCCGCAGCCCGACCTGGCTCGAGGGTGGCACTCTGGACCTCCTCCGTGAAAAGGGATGCAGCTGGTGCATCGAGGATACTGACGAGAACCCGATAGAGAAGATCATCAGTACGGCGCCATGGGGGTATCTGCGCCTGCGCCGTTCCGATTACACGGATGCCGATCTGTCGCAATGGGCTGACAGGATCCTTTCGCAAAAATGGGAGCAGGCCTTCGTTTATTTCAAACACGAGACCAAAGGGGCGGAATTGGCGATGCATTTTCAGAAGCTTATCGATTCAAGACTCAGTGGGGGGAAAATCAAGACAGAAAAAATAAGTAAAGCTCGTTAGAGAATAAGTTCACCGATTGTGGCTTTGTATTACAATCTCAATGTAGGGATGTCAAGACTGACGGGCGTATGACAGGAAATCCTAAGGTACCGCTGTCGGATACCAGATGCTGCGAAATCCGTCATGGAGACCGTCAAGCAACGAAGCTTCTTCGCTCGTGAGCTTGAAATCGAAGACCCGGGCATTCTCCGTCGAAACACGTCAGCAATTAGCCAAGCTTAGCGTGTTTCGTTCGGCGACCTGTTTCTGTAAGATCATGGTGACTCCGCGCTGCCTGCATTAGTTTGTTTTGTCC
>DATIGG010000039.1:0-18627 GCA_035454825.1 Thermodesulfobacteriota bacterium
GAACATGGTAGGGCCTCTCTTCAAGAAACTTCTTGATTCTCGCAGAGTCCACCGGTATGAAGACGACCTTGTGGGTTGCCTCCAATTCCAAGAGAACCGGCACAGGAGTTGTCCCTCCGATGACGAAGGCATCGATGTGCCCGTCCCTCAAAGAGGCGGCCGAGTCGTTGAAACTGAGGTTCCGAATGTTGATCTTTTCGAAGAGCCCGATCGTCTTCAGAAAGTCTTCGGCCTCAGCGGCACTACCCGAGCCCTTGGGACCGATGGAGACCTTTTTGCCGGAGAGATCATCAAGGGTCTGTATGCCTGTCTTTTCCAGGCTGATGAAGTTCAAGGCTCCTGTATGGATGAAAACGACAGCCCGCAGGTCCACATATTTCTGATCCTTGAATTCCTTGAGTCCCCGTGTGAGATTGTATGCCGTCGACCCGTACAGGAATCCAATGTCCGTTTGACCTGTTGCTAACAACCTTGCGTTTTCGACCACACCTTTTGTCACTTCAGCCGTCATCTTGAGGCCTTTGACCTTGGAGCTGACCAGGGAGGCAATCGCCGTTCCGGCCACATAGAATGTGCCCCCCATTCCGCTGGTGGAAAATGAGATGTTCGCCTCTTTGGTCTGAGCCCCAGGGCTGGGAATTGTAGCCAGCAAGGTGCCCAGAAGGACTAACAACAGGATGAGTGAAAAAACGTGCTTCTTCATGTTAACCTCCTTTGAATAATATTTTTGAGGGGAACCCCCTCCCCCCCTTGCCGCATCACGCCGGTTGGATTTCCTTCCGGGCGTCCTATTTTGCATAGAACAGCTTGGGAAGGATAAGCGATAGATTCGGCATATAGGTGATGAAAAAGAGTCCGGCAACCATGATCATCAGCGTCGGGATGACGGCCCGGGCGACACTCATCAAAGGCATCTTCGAGATGCCGCTTCCGACAAAGAGGTTCAAGCCCACGGGCGGGGTCATCATTCCTACCTCCATATTGACCACCATGATCACACCAAAGTGGACAGGATCAATCCCCAGCTTCTTCACCACGGAGAGGAGCAGCGGAGCAAGGATGATGACGGCCGAGGCCCCATCGAGAAAGCATCCTGTGATCAGAAGCAAAATATTAATCAAAAAAAGAACCCAGATGGGATCTTGGGAAAATCCCAAGATCGTGCTGGCAATTCTTGTTGGGAGACCCTGACTGGCAATGAGCCAGGAAAAGGAGGAGGCGCCGGCAGTGATTAAAAGAAGGGATGCGGAAAGGAGGCCCGTGGAACAAAATATCTCCTTGATTTGTTTCCATCGGAGTTCCCGGTAAACAATCGTGCCCACGAAAAATCCATAGGTCACGGCCACGGCGGCCGCCTCTGTGGGCGTAAAAATCCCGGTATAGATTCCGCCAAGGATCAGAACCGGCATTCCCAGTCCCCAGGCGGCTCCTCTAAAGGCAATCCAGACCTCTTTCACACTGGGCCGAGGCGCGGGTTCGTGTCCATGCCTCTTGGCATGAACGTAACAGTAAATCATAAACAATATGGAGAAAAAGATACCAGGTAGAAACCCGGCAATAAAGAGTTCCCCGATCGAGGTACCTGTAACCGCCCCATAGAGAATGAAGGTGATGCTGGGTGGAATCAGAATCCCCAGGGAGCCAGCCGTCGTCAGGAGGCCTACAGAGAAATACCTGGCATACCCGGCTTCGATGAGGGCGGGAATCATCAGGCTGCCGATGGCTGCCACCGTTGCCGGACTCGAACCGGATATGGCGGCAAAGAAGGCACAGGCCATCACTCCTGCCATGGCCAGACCTCCGGAAAACCATCCTACGAGAACCTTAGCGAAAGCGATCAATCGTTCAGAGATGCCCCCAAACCGCATCAGGTCAGCGGCCAGGATAAAGAAAGGGATGGCCATGAGGGTAAAGTTGTCCATTCCTTGAAACATGCGTTGGGCGAGGATAATCGACGGGATGTCACTGAAGGCGAGAATCGAAAGATAAACAGAGAAGGCAAGGGAGGCGAAGATCGGAAGGGTTAACAGGAGCAGGGAAAAAAGGAAGGCAAAAAGTGCAATCTCAATCATCTTACATGCCTCCCTTTCGCTCGACTTCGGCCTGGGGAAAGAACCCTTTGAAGTTCTTAATGGAGAGTTCGAGGCACCTGAACAAAAGGATGAACCCTCCCAGGGGAATGCCCAGGTAGACGATAAAGATGGGGGCCTCCATGGCTGGGGATATCTGACCACTTTGAAATGTTCTGAAAACAAGGATGGAACCCGTATAGAGAATCACGCCACCAAACCATATCCCGAGAATCGCCATGGCTGCCGTAAGAATTCGTTTCCACCTCTCCGCCAGAAAAACAAACAGAAGATCGACACTGATATGAGCTCCCTTGCGGACCCCCATGCCCGCCCCCACAAAACTCATCCAGATGATGGCATAACGAGTCAGTTCCTCGGCCCAGGTGATCGAATAATTAAAAAAATACCTCAGGAATACCTGGATGGTTATCATCGAGGAAGCAATACACATCCCGACGATCATCATCCCATTTTCAAAACTCGTCACTTTCTGACTGATCTTTTCAAACACGTTCATGGAGGTCTTCTCTCTCCGAATTTCAGTGATTTTGGAAAGGATATCTGTGCCGATTTCAGGGGAGGCCTTCCGAAGGTCGAATCAGGACCTCCGAAAGACCCCTCTCCAAGAGAACACCTTCGCGTCTAAAAACTATTTTGCGAATTGGTCTGCAATCTGCATGGCTTTATCGAGAAGATCTTTGCCGATCACCCCTTCAAATTTTTTGTAGACCGGGGCACTCGCCTTTCTAAAATCCCTGGCCCCGTTTGCACTGAGGTAGTGAATCTTGACGCCCAACTTCTGCATCTTTTCGATCAAGAGTTGATCGTTTTTCTTGGTTTCCTCTCGCTCCATGTCCCTCGCCGCGGCGATCGTCTTCATGAAGATATCCTGGACCTCCTTGGGGAGTCCATCCCAGAATTTCTGGTTCACAATGACCGAGTATCCAAGGTAGGCATGGTTGCTGATCGTTACATAATCCTGAACTTCATAGAATTTCATCCGGTCGATATTGATGATCGGCATCTCCAGGCCATCAACGACTCTTTGCTGGAGGGCATTATAGGATTCTCCAAAGGAGATGGGGACAGGGTTGGCCCCCCATGTCCTGAACTGCTCAATGATGAGGGGACTGTCCATGGTTCGCATCTTCAGCCCTTTAAAATCCGCTGGACCGCTGATGGGTTTCCCCTTGGTCGTAAACTGCTTGAAACCGCTCTCCCAATAGACGGTTCCTTTAAACCCCTTCTTGCTAAGGCCATCCAGGAGAATTTTTCCTACCTCTCCATCCAGTACGGCATAACAAGCTTCCCGGGTAGGAAAAAGAAATGGGAGATCGAAAAGCTGTATCCGGGGTTCAAACTGGCCCATGACTGCTGTGGGAGGGATGCCCATCTGGACCGTATTCATCTGGATCTGCTCGACAATCTGGGTATCATTCCCCAGTTGCATGGACGGATAGACTTTGACTTCCACTTTCCCTTTCGTCCTTTCCGCCATAAGCTTGGCAAAGAGATCCGATGCCTTTCCGCAGGGGGTATCCGGTACAAGCACGTGAGCGAATTTAATCGTGATCTCAGCGCTCTTCGCCTCTTGGGTGAGGAAGGTCAATCCGAAAAGAGCTATTCCAAAGCTTAGAAAGAGTACGATACACTTTCTCATTGCGTTTTCCTCCTTTTCTCATTGATCCGTTTTTGATCCATTCAATTCTTTTCAGCCCTCTTGCAGAAATGGTTCTCTTTTGTGACGCTGATCTTCACCTCCTTCCGCAACACTTCTCAACGGATGACAAACGATCAAACAGGCCGCACATAGTTCAGAGCCTTGAACCTCTCGTGACATCTAAAGTAGGCCTTTTCGAAATAGGGATAAATTTCCTGCGCCTTTTCATAGACAGACTGGTGATCCCGCTTCAATTTTTCTGCGGCCTCTATAATCTCCTCACGGAGGTCTGCCTCGCTCACCTGGGTAATCTTCTTGTCTTCGAAAATGACTTCCCCGCCGACAATGACGGTGTGGACGGATCTCCCATTTTCGCTGTACACCAGGTTTCTCTGAATTTCTCCGACGGGAAGAAAGCTCACCGTATCCAGGTCCAGAAGGGTCAGGTCTGCCCTAGCCCCGATCTTAAGGGTTCCAATCTCCCCCTCCCTTTTCGTGACCTTCGCTCCATTCTGGGTGGCCATTTTAAAAATATCCATCGCTTTTGGCCATCGTTCAAATTGCTCATGCCAGATCTTAGGAAGCAGGGCAGCCAATTTCATGACCTCGAACATGTTTTGCGCATCATTGCAGCTCGTGTTATCTGTTCCCAGGCTCACGGTGATTTTTTTATCGAGCATTTTTTCCAGGGGCGCCACGCCGCTTCCAAGCTTCAGGTTGCTGACCGGACAATGGACGATGGAGGCTTCGGTTTCTGAAATTGTATCCAGGTCCTCTTCCGTGATCCAGACACAATGAGCAAGCAATACATGGGGTCCCAGAAATCCGATATCCTTTAGATGATGAATCATGGATTTTCCGTAAAAAACCTCTCCGGTGACCCTCTGGATCCGAGTTTCCAAAGTATGGGTCATGATCATGCACTGATACTCTTCGGCAAGCCCTTTAGTCCTGAGAAGGAGATCGTCCGTGCATCGTTGGGGGGCGGAAGGAGCTAAAATAAACTGGGTCAGTTCATTGGGATTCTTCCATGTGCGTAAGCACTCCCGGAGAAAAGATTCCCAATCATCTACCTTTAATCCAGCGCTCCCATCCATCTCATCCTGAATCGATCCTGGAATCAATTCTTCCACGGACGGTAATGTTTGATAGGCAGGTTTATCAAAAAAACTTGCTGTCACGAAGGCCCTCATTCCGATATCGCGGTAAGCCTGCATGACGGCACTCACGTTTTCGAGCGTGTTGAAGGGCGCAAAATTGACATCGTCAATGCAGAAGGTCGTCCCCGTATGGACCATTTCCATGGCCCCGATCATGGTGCGGAGATAGATCTCCCTCGGAGTCAACGGTTTTGCTCCGATCCAGGGCCGAATGAACAAGATCCAAAGCTCCAGGGGCAAGCTGTCAAATCTCCCACGATCATAGTGGTCGTGGGAATGGAGATGTGAATTGATCAAACCAGGAATGACAAGCTTACCTTTTGCATCAAGAACCCGCATCTTCTCCGGATCACACATTCCCTCCATGTCTTCGTGCTTCTCCAAGAACTGATGAATGCGGCCGTTTTTGATCCAGATCGTCATGGTCCGGCCTTTGGGACCGAGGACTGGATCAAACACAAGACCATGCTTGACCAACAGGTCCATTCAAACACATCTCCTATTCATTTATTCGTTTCGGTGGAAAAAAACGGGTTCGATACACACTTCCACGAGCAGTCGTTGTAGAACAGAGGCTTCGATCAGTCCCTTCCTTCTCTGATTACGTAATTCTATTAATCAAATCCTCACCCGTCTCTTGCCCTTGCCTGAGTATATCTTGTTCTTTGCTGCCTTGTATGACACCTCCTTCCATCACGATTTCCCCGCCAATGACCACCAATTTGACATCCGATGGCCTGGCGCAGTGAACGATTTGCGAAACCTCCGAATGCATCGCGATGGCATGGGGACTGGATGAAAAGTCGATCCCAATCAAATCGGCCCGTTTCCCGGGTTCCAGTGTTCCGATTTCATCCTCCAGACCAAGAGCCCTGGCTCCATGGACGGTGGCCAGTTCGAGCACCTCCCATGGGGGAAGAAGAGAAGCGTCCAGGGCACTTACCCTCTGAAGCAGGGTTGTGGCCTTCATCACTTCGAACATGTCTTGCGAGTTATTGGCTGCAGTACTATCTGTCCCGAGAGAAATGGTAATCCCTTCCCTGAGCATCTGGGCAACAGGAGCCACGCCATCGGCCAGGAACATGTTGCTAACAGGGTTATGAGCCACCTTGGTCTTTGTTTCGCCCAGGATTTTGATCTCAAGGGGACTCACCCTCACACAGTGAGCTCCCAAAACCTCCTCTCCGAGAAAATCGAGGCTGTGAAGGAATTCAACCACCCCGCCACACCCGTATTTGCCTCTGACCTGTCGGATGATCCCGTCGTTTTCAGCAATGTGAGTGCTAATCCGAATGCCTCTCTCCTTTGCAAACTCCTTCGCCTTCCGGATCAACCCCGGCGAGCAGTTGATTCCAGGGGTGTTGGGTCCCACCAGAATCCCAATCTTTTTCTCTTTGATCTCTTTTGAATACCGGGAAAGGAGATCATCGCAGTGATTAAAAATCGCCTCGTGAGTTTGTCTTGCCTCCGGAGCAACCAACTCTCCCTCGTCCATCATACCTCGAGCCAGAAATCCCCGAATCTTGATCTCCTTAAAGGCTGTCAGAATTGCATCCGCACTCTCCGGATCGTTGTAGAGAAAATGATGATCAACGAGAGTTGTAGTACCGGACCGGATCGATTCCAGGCACCCCAACAGAGCTGCATGGTAACAGTCTTTGGCCGTCAGGGCTTTTCCGGTTGCATAAATCCCCTTTAACCAGTCGAGCAGGGGAAGGTTATCGAATTGTCCCCGGATGAGCGTTTGAAAGAGATGAACATGGGCATTGATCAAGCCCGGAAGAACAATCATTCCCCTGCCATCGATCACTTTACCTTTGGCCTCGTTCTTCGCTATTCTGGTGGTAGTAATTTCGGAAATCGTTCCGGCTTGAATTCGGACAGTGCCGCCCCGGATGACTCTGCCCCTCTCTGTCATTGGAATCAAGGTCGCATTCTCAATCCAAAGGTCCATGATATAGGGCTCCTTTATCTAAGATGCTCTATCAACCGAGCATTAACCAACCTTTCTTATATGCCGATCATCGCCAGAATGAGGGCCATTCGGATTGAAACGCTGTAGGCGATCGCCTTGAAATAGAGTTCTCCGGGACTTGTATCGATCCGAAGATCCATCTCTCCCGGTCGTCGGGGCAGGGTATGGGTTACGTAAACAATCTTCTTCTTTTCTTTCAGCGTCTTCATGATCGTTTCGTACCGGACGAGGTAATCCTCCATCAGCTTCTTCCAGGCCTCAGCCTCTCCGCCTTTGGGTGCGCTGCAACCCGGTAAATAAACCTCATCCATCTCAGAAATAAAATCATTAAATTGTTTTTGATTCATCTCAAAGACTTCTTCGACATGAGCATTAAACTTTTTAATTTGATCCATAATCTCCCTGGGAATTCGATTGGTCCTGGTCGATGCGAGATAGACCTTGGCGCCGAGTCGGGCAAGACCAAGGGCCATGGAGTGGCCTGTTCGCGCGGCAACGAGGTCAGGAGTGGCTACACAGACCTTGAGTCCCTCCACCCGGCCATAGGTCCTCCAGAGAGTGTAAAGGTCAAGGAGTGCCTGGGTCGGATGCTCACGATGGCCAAAGGCGCCGCAGATCACAGGGCAGTCAGCATATGCAACAGCACCCGTGGCTTCATCGGCATCCGGATGCCGGATAACAACAATATTGGCATACTGGGAAACGACCTTTATCATATCAGCCAGAGTCTCTTCTTTAGCAATGGATGATGAAATCAGAGGGGTTGTCTCCGTGAGTACGGCTCCGCCGAGCCTTGCCATGGCAGTTTCGAAGCTCATCCGTGTACGCGTACTGGGCTGAAAAAAAAGCGTGGCCATGACATTTCCCTGCAATACGTTGATGGACGACCGGTTCCAGGGTTCCAGCGTGCGGGCCAATTCGAATAACCGATAGATCTGTTCATTGGTAAGATCATTGACTGACAGGAGATGACGACCGACAAAATTGATATCATCAACCATCTTCTTCAAAGTATTGATGTTTGTTTGAACAGCCATTTAATAACCCCTCCTCTATTTGAGATCATCAACAAAGTCACGATTGACATCCTTGTAAATCAGATACCGACCCTTGACCCAGCCCGTGGCATAGAAAAACTGGGGACAATAAGGAGCCATGTAGATAAAATCATCCTTCTGAACCTCGTGATAATTCCCGTTCAACCAGTAAATCCCTCTTCCCTCCAGCATGTAGAGCCCATGCTCCATGATGTGACTCTCCACAAATCCGAAATAGACTCCGGGGTCAAAATTCAGAAGATTGAAGGCCAAATCGTATGCGGCATTGATGTCATAAGGAATCAGGTGCTGCTCCATATACGTATCACAGGGAAAGGCTGGAATATCTTTCTCATTGCTGATGATGGGTTCGGGTTTCAAGGACTCAAAAGGTATAAATCGACGCTTGGTCCAAAAGACCCGGCTTTTCTGGTCTGAGAGGTTCTTTATTTCAAAGGAGATCCTTTCAGGCAAAAAGGCAAAACCGCCAGTGGTAAGTTCATACCTCCCCTCAGAAGAATGGAGGTGGATTCCTCCTTCCAAAACATAAAGGAAATGCTCCAGTCCATCCTGAATGGGCTGCCTCGTCGCCCCCCCGGGCTCAACGAGAAGCTCATGCTGAATGAAGCGGGCCCCTAACCTCGGCGTGACAAGGACCTGGGCGAAGGTCTTTTCAAATTCCGGAAGAATGTTCTCGACCCGATTGGCCCGGGGAAGGATCATGTAGGAACCGGGTTTCGTGATGGCCCGGCAACAGGAGACAATATCCGCATCTGTAGGAATGAATCGTTGAGTCATCTTCTTCCCCTTTTTTCTTCTTTCTTCATGCAAATCCCAGTAATCTGGGAACGGTCAGGCATACCGCCGGGACATAGGTGATCAGCATCAAAACGGCGATGAGGGCAACGACCAGAGGCCAGAGTGGCTTCGCCACCACCTCAAGCTGCATCTTGCCAACGCTGCAGACCGTGAAGAGGCAGGCTCCGAGGGGCGGGGTGACAAGGCCGATGACCAGATTCAGACACATGATCATCCCGAAATGAAGAGGGTGAACCCCAACCTTCGCTGCCAGCGGAGCCAGGACCGGCGCCAGAATGATCAAAGCCGCGGTC
Source organism: Thermodesulfobacteriota bacterium (assembly GCA_035454825.1). Taxonomy (GTDB): domain Bacteria; phylum Desulfobacterota; class BSN033; order BSN033; family UBA1163; genus DATIGG01. Next base: position 9,017 of record DATIGG010000039.1, read on the forward strand.
TGATCCATGAAGCACCCGACAATCAATAAGATGATGTTGATAATGAGCAGGACCGCGTATTTGTTAGTGCTGATCGCAAAGATCAGACTACCCACCTTCTGGGGTATTTGTTCTGAAGCAATGAGCCAACCGAAGATGGCTGCCGTCGACAGGATAATGAAAACCACTGCGGTCACAGACGTCATGTTGTATAAACATTCCCATATATCCTTCAATTTGATATTACGAAATACGAAAATGCCCACAAGGAATGCATAAAAGACCGCAACTGCTGCCGCCTCTGTAGGAGTGAAAAAACCTCCCAGAATTCCAACCAGGATGATGGCCGGCATAAGGAGAGCTACAAAGGCCTGTTTGAAAGAGACCAGGACTTCCCGGACCGTGGCCCTTTTTTCCGCTTTTGGATATTTTTCCTTGGAGGCGGTCCGGTACGCACAAACCATCAGAGCCGCTCCCATGAGCAACCCCGGGACAATCCCGGCAGCGAAAAGGCCAGCGATTGAAACCCCCATAAAAGAACCATAGATGACCATGATGGTGGAGGGCGGAATGATTGGTCCGATGCAGGACGCAGCAGCCACAACCGCAGCCGCAAAGGGTTTAGGGTAGCCTTCATTTTCCATGGAGGGAATCAGCAACGTTCCGAGAGCTGCTGCATCGGCAACGGCGCTACCTGTGATCCCAGCAAAGATGATGCTGGCCACGATATTGGCATGGGCTAATCCTCCGCGGAGATGTCCCACAAGGCGCAGGGCAAAGGTGACCACCTGCGTCGTGATCCCTGTTTTGTTCATAATATCCCCGGCAAGGATAAACAGGGGCATGGCCATCAGGGGATAGATGTCAATCCCATTGTAGACCTTTACCGGGATGAGCTGCGTCAATCCAGGCGTTCCTAATTTGAGGATAGCCACCAGGGCCGTAACTCCCAGGACAAAGGCGATCGGCATTCCGAGAATGAGAAATCCAAAGAAAAAGACTGCAATAATCGAAGTCATGTGATTCTCTCCTTTGGAAAACTGGAGTGAACGCAAATGGCTCTATTCTTCGAAGGGAGACCTGGAAGTACCCCAGCGGAATAGATCGACGACCATTTGGAGACTTAATTGGATCATCATCAGAAGGCCAGCAAGAGGAACACAAATCAAGATATAGTTCATGGTGATGCCCGTAGTGGGCTCGACTTGTTCCTTGGCGGCCATGGCCATCGCAAATCCTTCCACCGTCAAAAGATAGAGAAAGACCATGATCAACCCGTCCATCACTAATTTTGTCAACCGCTGCAGGGGCATGGGGAACTTCTGAACAAAATAGACGAGGCCGAGATGGGCCCGATGACGTGTTACGATGGAAGCCCCGAGCAGCGCCATCCAGTTCATCAGAAAACGGGCAACCTCTTCGGTCCAGGGCATGGGGTTCTTAAGCAGGTAACGGGCAAACACCCCGCTGATGACAACGGCTACCATTCCACCCCCGAGGATGACACAGGGAACCGAGGTCAGCCTTTCAACAGCAGTGGATAGCTGGTCAACCCTGAGTACGACTTTGTTCTGTTCTGTTGAGACCATATGCCATCCCTTTCTAACAGCCTCGAATTGAAAAATAGGAAATAAAGATAGACAAAAGCTGTCTCCCTTTTGACATCTGAAGGGCACTGATCCGGCAGGCATCCAAATCAGTGCCCGTGAATGAACATAGAGGGCGCATGCTTCCAAATCCTTGAGGAGATAAATTTGGTAACGCCCGTTTTCGAACTGGCGGGTGATCTCTCGCCCAGATTTCAGAAACGGATCAATAGCCCAATCTCTTCGTGGACTCTTCAATGGCCTTCAGGAAATCGTTCTGGAACGTCACCCCTTCGTCTTTCAGATTTTCTTTAACCCATTGTTTCATGGCTGGGATCGCAACCTTGGCGAAGGTTTCCCTTTCTTTGGGCGAGGGCTGATAGACCTCCATGTGTTTGGCAAGGAAGGGAAGCCCTTTGTCGGTCGACAGATAGATTCGGGTGATACCACGGGAGGCAACTTTGGCGACTCGGCCAGCATCGATCACAACCTTTTTCTCCTCAGGGGTGAGCCCTTTGAAAAAATCCTCATTCATCAAGAGCCAGTGGGTTGAAAAGATGTGGTTCGTCAGGCTCAGATACTTCTGAACTTCGTAGATTTTGCCATGGATAATTTGTCCCAGAGGATTGTGCTGACCATCAACCACCCCGGTCTGGAGAGAAGTAAAGACCTCCGCCCATGCGATAGGAATAGCAGTAGCTCCCATGGCCTTGAAAAAGGCGATGTGGCTCGGAAGGGACATGGTGCGAAATTTTATCCCTTTGACATCGTCCACCGTCTTGATTTGTTTCTTGCTATTCGTGAAACAGAAGAACCCTGCTGCGTCCGTCACTTCGAGGCAGCGCACCTTTGCCTTCTCCAGAATAGATTGTTTTAGTTTGTCTCCGAACTTCCCGTCGAAAACGTCATAGGCGACGGAGTAATTGGGAATGGCGAACGGTGTGTCAAGAACGCCGATGAGGGGCCAGAATGTGGCCATGGCGCCGGCAGAGCCAATATAGGCCTGTATCAGGCCCTTCTGGAGCTGCTCCATGGACTCCCGTTCTTTCCCTAAGACGCTTGCCGGAAAGATCTGGACCTCAATCTCCTTATTGGTGCCGCTTTCAATCATGTTCTTGAAAACGACAGAGGCCGCCTGATCAGGCGACAGAAAGGGGTCATCCGGGTCGATGTGACCGATCTTGATGATCTTCTTGGCTGAGGCCGGCAGGACCGTCAGGCCAAAACAAAGGACAAAAACCATCATCCCCATCAAACCAAACCAAATACTGTTTCTTCCTACCCTGCTTCTCATCTTTTCCTCCTTTGAAATTAGATTTTCCCTCTATTTGGTCATTGATCTTATACATTATATTTTATAAAATATATTGTCAAGAAAAAAATCAAGAAATTTCTGGAAAGAAAGAATCTGAAAGGGCAACGATTTTCATGTTGTGTTTACATGTTACTTCATTTCTCATGATGAGCCTGGAGTAACAATGACTTTACCCGTTGGATATGGGAGCTGAGATGTTCCACCGCAAGATTCAAGTCCTTATTCTCAATGGCCTTGAGGATCGCCAAGTGTTCTTTAACGGCTGTTTCGATTCTCCCTTCAATCTTTGCCGAAGGAATCATTAGAATTCTTTCGGGATTGCGAATGTAACTGTACAACTTCCCAACCCGTTTGTTGTTACTGGCGGCAATGATCGCCTCGTGAAACTTAATGTCCGCTTCGACGAATTTCTTGTAGCTTCCGCTCGAATTGATCTTATGAAGGAGTTCTCGGAACGAATCGACGGGGAAATTGGTTAAATTATCTCCTGCTGTTCTGAGGGCGAAGGTTTCGAGCATCTCCCGGAGGTCTAAGATGTCATTAATATCCTCCGTATCCAGGGAAATCACCTCATAGCTCGAGCGGGGGGTGACCAGGATGAGATCATCCTGGGCCAGCTTGTTCAATGCCTCCCGGATGGGGGTGATGCTCAAATTCAATTGCTCGGACATTCTTTCGAGCACAATCCTCTCCCCCTGGGCCAGTTCTCCTGAAAGAATCATCTCTTTGATTTCTTCATAGGCGATTTCGCTCAAATTAGGACGATGCTTTCTGACGGCATTGATCATTTTTTCACCTCATGCGGTTTCAGTTTCTTTTGAACCTCTTTTCTATCGGTAGACCGACTGGAGCACCTCATCGATACGAATGGCTTCCTTCTTCTCCGGAAAAGGAAAGGTATTCTTCTTGCTCGTTTTAAGTTTGTAACCCACCTGCGCCTCAACCAGCTTGACGGCGGAAACCACACCGTCCGTCACGGGCACGCCCAGAACCTCCTCCATCTTCTTGTCCATCCCCACCATGGCAGCACCTGAAAGGCAGATCACATCCGCCCCATCCTGTTCAATGGCGATCTTCGCTTCTTTGATGAAGGCTTCCCTCAACGCATCCCGATCCTTGGCAATGTCCGCCACCTTGGCTCCGGCAGCCCTCACAGAGGCACACCGGTCCCACAATCCGTATTTCCTGATGATCGTTTCCATAAGGGGAACCATTCGCCACAGGGCTGTCATGGAAGTGAACTTATGTCCCAGGAGACAGGCCATATACAGGCTTGCTTCACCGATACCCACCACGGGCTTCGTTGTGACCTCACGGCAGGCGTAAAGCCCAGGATCTTGTCCGCAGGCATCCACAAACCCGTCAAACTCTTTCTCATGAGCAATCAGGGTTTGGAGAACCCCCATGGCCGCAAGAGCCACATCATACTCCCCCTCGATGGAACGGGGGCCACTGGCCGCGCAGAGGGTAACAATCTCTGTCCCCGGACTGGCGTACATCTTGGCTCCCTCATCGATCTGCTGTTTCATCAGCTCTGAAGTATTGGAATTAATCACTAAGATTCTCACTTCGATTCTCCTCCCATATTTTTATTTACCCCCACTTTTCTCAATCGAGAAGGCGCGAAAACCTCTTTCTGAAGATGAGATTCCCTCGTCCAGGCTTTCCATGGAACTTTCCATTCTCCCAGATAACCTCTCCCCTGCTAATCGTCACGATTGGATACCCTTTGATCTTCATCCCTTCATAAGGAGTATAATCCGCTTGACTGTGAAGGAGCCCGTTGGTCATGGTCACTTCTTTCTTTGGATCAATGATCATGATATCGGCATCGCCTCCGATGCGGATCGTTCCCTTCTCGGGATAACAACCGAAGAGCTTTGCGGGGTTGGTACACATGACCTCTACGAATTTGTTCACCGAGATCCGGCCCTTGCTCACCCCTTCGGAGAATACAACGGGCACCCGGGTCTCAATTCCCGGGGCACCGTGGGGAATGTGAGGGAAATCGTCAAGACCGACCGCCTTGGCCTTCAGGAAGAAGGCACAGTGATCCGACCCAACCGTTGAGATGGCGCTGCTCCGGAGACCCTTCCAAAGGGCCTCAACATCGCACGCCTCCCGGAAAGGCGGAGTGACGACAAACTTCGCCGCCTCCATAGGCTCCTTTTGATAGACCTCCCTGGTGAAAACCAAGAAATGGGGGGTTGTTTCGACGTAGATCATAGCTCCCCGGCCTTTCACTTCCCTGGCTCTTTCAAGCGCTTTCCGTGACGAAAGATGGACAATATAAATGGGGGCATCGAGAAGTTCTGCAAGCAGGGACACCCGCATCGTTGTCTCCTCTTCCATGACATCGGGTCGCGTAGTCTCATGATACGCTGGACTGGTTTTCCCTTCTTTCAAGGCCTTCTCGATGAGATAATCAATCGCCCACCCGTTTTCACAGTGAATGGAAAGGAGTCCTCCATGGATTTTCAAGATATCAAGAAGTCTCGTAATTTCATAATCGTTCTTTCGCCAGGCATAGGTCATGAAGACCTTGAAGTTTGGATAACCCTCTTCAATCAATTTCGGGATCTCTTCCCAGACCGCCGGCGTCAGTTCCTGAACCGCAGGAGCAAAGCTGTAATCAATGACCGTCTTGTCCTTTGCTCTGCCCTTCGATTCATCGATGATATCCCGAAGGGAATGGCCTGGTACCTGGTTGGGATAGTCAATGACTGTGGTCACACCTCCACAGGCGGCGGAAACTGTACCGGAGTGCCAGTCATCCGCTGTTCTGGAGCCGTGCATCGGGGCATCAATATGCGTATGAATTTCCACCGAGCCCGGACAGACATAGCAGCCCTTTGCGTCAATCACTTTGCTTTCCTTTCGGAGGCTCTTCCCGATCTGAACAATCTTTCCCTCTGCGATTCCCAGATCGGCTTCGAAGGTATCGAGCGCCGTCACAATTGTACCGTTTTTGATAACCAGATCCATATTAAACCTCCATAATTCCGTTCATTGGTCCTTTCGCCTTACCCCTCACGTCTAACGCCTTGCGGCTTTTCAGTATCCAAAAAGCCTCGGAACAAACATGTAGAAATCCGGAAACAGAATGCAGGTTACAAGGACTCCTATCTGCAAAGCAAGGAAAGGGAGGATGGCGCGGGACATCCGCTCCAGGGAGATACCCGCTACTCCCCCGGTCACGAAAAGGACAACGCCCACAGGAGGCGTGAGATGGCCGATAACCAGATTGAGAACGAAGATAAATCCGAAACGGAGCGGGTCGATCCCGTAACTCTGCGCGATCGGGGCAAGAATCGGCACCAACATGATGTAGGCAGCATTCGACTCAAGCATCATCCCAACAAAAATCAGAAGAGCCATCACGAGCCAGATGAAGACAAAAGGACTCGGGGTAAACGTTTTCATGAAGTTAGCTACGAGCGTGGGTAACTGCTCCACAGTCAGGAGGAAGGTCACACTACTGGCAAGAGCAATGAGGAGAAAAACGACCCCTGAAGTGATGGTGCCATTGATGAGGGCCCGCCAGAAATCCCTGAAAGTTAGCTTCCGGGTGACAAAGACACCCAGGATGACGGCATAGGCCACAGCAATCCCTGCAGCTTCGGTAGCCGTGCAGATTCCACCGACGATGCTTCCAAGGATGACAATGGGCATGGTGAGAACCCAGAAGGCCTCTTTTGTCTTGATAAGGATCTGTCGAAAGTTCAGACGTTGGGTGATGGGATAGTTCCTCTTCCGAGCGATCAGGTAACTGAGAACCATCATCCCCACTCCGATCAGAACCCCCGGAACAACTCCTGCCAAAAAAAGTCCTGCTACGGAGACCGAGCCCCCTGCCATGAAGGCGTAGACGATCATGGCAGCGCTTGGAGGAATGATGGGTCCGATGTTGGCGGCGGAGGCAACGACTGCTGCTGCAAAATCAACTCCGTACTCTCTCTTCATGGCTGGAACCAGGGTAGCAGATAAAGCCGAGGCATCGCCCACCGCGGTCCCGCTTGTCCCCGCCATAATCATCCCTGCAAGGGTGGTGATCTGGGCCAGACCTCCGCGGATGTGTCCAACCACCGATTGGCAGAATCCAATCAATCTCTCCAGAATTCCGGAGGAGTCCATCAATTCTCCTGCGATCATGAAGAGAGGGATGGCCATAAGCGGGAAGGAATTGACCGAACTCAGCATTCTTTCGGGGATCATGCGAAGGGACAAATCCCCAACAAGAAGTATGGCAAATAAGGCGCTCATTCCGAGGCAGACCGCAACGGGAATCCCGATGATTAAGGTGACCCCGAACACGAGGGCAATAATGGTCATCATTGCTCCTCTCCTTTTAGCGCTCTCTGGATCTGGGGAAGGAGTTGAATGATCATGAGGCCCACACCTATGGGGACAGAAAGATAAAACCAAAACATCCTTATCTCCATGGTGGGCGTCAACTGACGCCATTGATGAGGAAGGACGGTAATGGCGGCCACAAAAATGACGATCAAAAAGAACAAGACCGCCACCTGAGAGAAGACAATGACCCATTTTTGAGGAACCTTCGGGAAGCGATCCACGATGAGGTGGACGCTTGCATGGACGCCTTTCCTGAGGGCAAGACTTGTCGCCAGGAAACCCGCCCAGACAAAGGAGAGGCGGGAAAGCTCCTCAGCAAAGTAAAGAGACCGCCCAAAGCCATAGCGTAGAATGACTTCGATGACAATCACGAAGGTCATGACGCCTGCGGCAACACCTACCATGATCCTCGTCGCATCTGTCACTTTATCTACAACCTTGGAGACCATGTCAACTATCCTGGGATCTCTTCGTCTCTGAAGAGATCGCATTAGCATCTCAGGCTACAGGTTCCGTCATTCGTGCACTAAACCAAACCTGCCACCCGGACAGGGTGGGTTCTTGTCTTTATTCATTAATGATTCGCCTGAATAAATTTATCGATCCATTTTTTGCCGATACCCTTCTCGCTTTCTTGATAAATAGATTGGGTTTTATCCTGGAAGAGTTTGGCTTGGGCCGGAGTCAGGGTGTTTACAGTCATACCTTTCTGCTTCAACTCATTGAAAGCTTCGTTATCGTCTTTTCCAGCCTGTTCCCACTGGTATTTTGTGGCTTTATCGAGGGCCTTCCACATCATGTCCTGAATGTCTTTGGGTTGTTCATTGAAGCTCTTCTTATTCGCAGCCACGATCATCACATCATAAAAGTGGCCGGTGACACTCAAGTATTTTTGAACTTCATACATCCGGTGGTCACGGATGAAGGCAAAAGGGTTCTCGTGGCCATCGATTACGCCCTGCTTCAATGCCGAGTAGACCTCTTTAATGTCCATAGCCACAGGATTGGCTCCCAATGCCTTAAAGCTGGCCAGCATCACCTTGCTCGGTTGGAGTCGGATCTTGAGGCCTTCTAAATCGGAAGGTTGAGTGATCGGTCGCTTGCCGTTGGTAATATTTCGGCTTCCCAAATCCCAGATCGCAAGACCAACCATCCCTGCCTTATCCATCTCTTTCAGAAGCTCTTTACCGAGTTCTCCGGTCATAATCTTCTGGACAGTGGGCCGGTCCCTGAAAAGGAAGGGAAGGCTGATGACACCGATCTCAGGAACATATCCTACGAAATAGGCAGCTCCCGCGTAACACATGAAGAGGGTTCCTGATTTAACCATATCCACGTTTTCGCCTGCGCCGCCCAACTGCATGGCCGGGAAGAGATCCACTTGAACCTTTCCGCCGCTCAGTTTTTCAACCTCTTCCTTAAAAACCACCATGGCCTTGGAATTGGCATTCTGAGCAGGCATGTTTCCGGCAAACCGGATCTTAAGGGTTTGAGCCCATGCAGAAGGTCCTACGAACAAAATCACGACCATGAATGATACACCCGCTAACAAAACAACTATTCTTTTTCCCATCTCCTTCTCCTTTCTGGTTTTGTATTTATTAAGCTAACCCACCTGACTTTTTCACGAAACCCTTGAGTAAATGAGTGGATCAATCATAGGGAGGTAGTCTTCGGTCGGTCCTGTCTTCAAGCCCCTCGTAGGAATCGACCACCTGAAGGAGGTTCTGTTTCACCTTCGGATCGACCATCCTTTTAAGCTTGATATTTTCAAGTTTCATGATCACCACTTCAGCCAGGGTCAGGATCTTACATCCCTTCTCCAGGTGTCCCCCAACGGTCTTTTCTTCGGTGGAGACGGTCAGATGGGCATGGACTTGGTAATCTGCTATTACGCCTGTGAAATTGAGCAACTCATATCCCTCTTCTTTTCTCCATCGATAAAAATCGGGAGGGGGGTATTTCGTTGATTGAACGCCGAAGAAGGAAGCGTAACTCAACGTCCCATATCCGGAGAGGATGACCCCATTTCGAATATCGTTTTCAACACACAACTTTTGGAGGGACTCCAGTAAATCCTCGCCGTATTCCACGCGGGCCACAACGATCTCTCCTCCAGCAGCTCCTTTTCCTACAATCATGGTTCAATCCTCCGGATGGGATTTAGACATAAGATAAAAGTGTCAGTGCCAGCGTTAGTAACGGTTTCGTTCATCTAACTGAAAACATAAGACCTTCTGCGCAATTTTCATGGTTCGTGGGTGATGCCATGGGGGATTACTTAAGAATCTTGTTGGGTAACCAGAGTGCAAGATCTGGCCAGTAAATGAGAATCCCCAGCATCACAATCATCATACCCAAAAAAGGCATCACTC
>DATIGG010000040.1:0-2502 GCA_035454825.1 Thermodesulfobacteriota bacterium
CACCTTCCATCTTGAACGTCTGAACCGGATCACAGAAAGACTGGGAAAAAAAGAACCCCAGCTTCGCGTCAGGCCGATCAATCTCCGAAGTTTTGATGGGGAATTAACGATCGTCAAAGAGCTCTATAATCAAGCCTGGAGCAAAAACTGGGGATTTGTCCCCTTGACCGAAGGAGAAATCGATGATCTGGCCAAAAACCTAAAACCCCTCGTTGTTCCTGACCTCGTCCTTTTCGCCTATTGGGGAGAGGAACCGGTTGGGTTTTCCGTTGCCCTTCCCGATTATAACGAGGTCTTGAAACATTTAAACGGAAAGATCGGCCTCCTGGGGGGCCTCAAATTCCTATACTATAAGAGAAAGATTCATAAGATCCGGGTCATGCTCCTGGGTGTAAAACATGCCTTCCAAAAGAAAGGCATCGATGGCCTCCTCTACTTAGAGACCTTTAAAAGGGGGATTCGAAACGGTTATTACCGCGCCGAATGTTCATGGATTCTTGAATCCAATCCATTGATGCAACACGGGCTCGAAGCCATGGGCGGAAGACGTTACAAGACCTACCGGATTTATGAAACGCCTCTCTAACCCAAAGGGCGAGGGTGGAGGGGGAGCTTTCGACTTTTAACCTTCCTTGTTCCAACACTGATAAAGTCGGGGACCCACAATCAGGGTACCCACGGCAAGCGCCATCCCGGCGAAAAGGTCGATGACATAATGATACCTGAGGTAGACCGTCGAGAGGACAAGGCCGCAGACGATAGGAAGAAAGATATAAAAAATAGTTTTTTCATAACGGTAGGCAAGATATAAGACAGTGAGGGCAATCTGGGTGTGACCACTGGGCATACAGTCTCTCTTGTTATGTTCAATGGTATTCAATCCGTCCCTGACGAGATCGGTGATAAAACTTCCCTCTAAAGGTACGGTATAAAGAGAGGTCATGGCATATCGAGGGCCCACAGCCGGAAAGAGGATGTAACCGATGAAGGAGATATAATAACCAAAGGTGAGTACAAAGATTGCCGGATACAAACCCGGGCGATTCTTGACATAAAGGACCAACACGAGGGTAACAGGGAGGAAGTAGTAACTGAGGTAGAAAAGGGAAAGGAGGTCGGTAAGCCAGGGAACAATCCACCGTTGCATCCAGAGTGTAGGATGGACTCCAAATAAGGAGTGATCGATTCGAATCAAGGCCGGGTCGATATCAGGATGGAGATAATGGATTAGATCTCCCAGTGATTCGTAAATAAGAACGATGAAAAGAAGGGGAGAAAAGGTGTTGACAAACTCTCTCCACTTTCCAGTCGTCTTTCGATCATAGGACAAATGGATGACAAACAACAAACCGATCCAGAGAAGGTAACGAAAGATCAGAGAATGCCAGAGGGGAATCCTTCCTCGAAAAAAGAGGGTCAATAGGATGAGCCCGATCAGAAAAAAAAAGGTCAAGCCATGAAAAGAGGATAGGCGTTTCATGAGTTAGTCAGAAAATAATCTTAATCACCCCTCTCCCTTGGCGGGAGAGGGAAGGGTTCCCTTTATTTGCTGAAATTGAGACCATGGTTTAAGATTAGCAAAAAATATATATCTAAAATTAAGTTAAAAATCAATGCGTTAAAAAATCTTTTCTTAAAGTGTTAAGAATTGTGACGCCGAAAAGCCCAACGGACACGATCTTATTATGGAGGAATAAGAATGCGTTATTCTCAATACTTGCTTCCAACCTTGAAGGAGGTCCCCTCTGAAGCAGAGGTCCCGAGCCACCAATTGATGCTCAGGGCTGGGATGATCCGGAAACTGGCCGCTGGGATTTATTCTTATCTCCCTTTTGGTCTCCGGGCCATCCGAAAGGTGGAAGCGATCACTCGGGAAGAAATGAACCGGGCAGGGGCGATTGAAGTCCTCCTCCCCTTTGTCCAGCCCGCCGAACTCTGGATGGAAAGCCACCGGTGGGATGAGTATGGAAAGGAACTGACAAGGTTAAAGGACCGGCACAATCGCGACTGTTGTCTCGGACCCACCCATGAGGAAGTCATCACCGATATCGCACGGAGGGAGATTCGATCCTACCGTCAGATGCCTGTTAACCTCTACCAGATCCAGACGAAATTCAGAGACGAAATCCGGCCCCGCTTTGGTGTGATGAGGGCACGTGAATTCATCATGAAGGACGCTTACAGCTTTGATGCAGATGAGAAGGGTGCAGACTTCAGTTACCAGAAGATGGTTGAAGCTTATATCCGCATCTTCACCCGGTGCGGTTTGATGTTCAAAGCGGTTGAGGCAGAAACGGGAACGATCGGGGGACACTTCTCTCATGAATTCATGGTTCTGGCAGAAACGGGTGAGGAAACGATCGTGAGCTGCACTCAGTGCTCCTATGCAGCGAATATCGAGAAAGCGGATTTCAAGAGAACGGAACAAGCAGAATCTGTTCGGGGAAAGGAAATCTTGAAACCGATCGAAAAAGTATTGACGCCGGACATGCGGACCGTAGA
>DATIGG010000041.1:0-5271 GCA_035454825.1 Thermodesulfobacteriota bacterium
ATGCTCAATCGCAAACATCTTAGCCGTCCGGCCAAATCCTGTCTGCACCTCATCGGCGATGAAAATGATTCCGTTATCGTGGCAGATCTTCTGAAGGACCTTGAAGTACTCCTTGGGCGGAACGACAAACCCCCCCTCCCCTAACACCGGCTCTGCAATCAACGCCGAAACATGCTCCGCTGAGATATGAGTCGCAAAAAAATTCTTGAGATAATAAGCACAGGATAGCTCGCAGGAGGGATACTCCAGGTCAAAGGCACACCGGTAACAGTATGCATAAGGCATTCGGTAGATCTCCGGTGCATAGGGACCGAAGCCAAACTTGTAGGGCTTCATCTTGCTCGTGAGGCTCATGGCTAAGAGCGTCCGGCCGTGAAAGGCATCTTCAAAGGCAATGGTGGCCGCTCTTCCTGTCGCATGGCGGGCGATCTTGATCGCATTCTCAACGGCCTCGGCCCCGCTGTTGGCAAACATCGTCTTCTTGGGAAAGGATCCCGGGGTGATCTCGTTGAGCCGTTTGGCAAGCTCCACATAAGGTTCGTACATGACGACATGGAAGCAGGTGTGGATGTATTTCTCAACCTGGTCTTTGATGGCTTTGACGACCTCCTCGTCGCAGTGGCCGGCATTGGCGACGCCGATGCCACCGGCGAAATCGATGTATTCCTTTCCTTCCACATCGGTGATGGTTGCTCCTTTGGCCCTGGCGGCAAAGATCGGGTGGGTATTGAAAGGTCCCTGGGGAATGTGTTTGTTTCTTTCTGCAAGCAAGGATTCGTTCGTCTTCATTGGAGACACCTCTTTCTATTTGTTCCTGTGATAGTGTGATATTATAAAAATCTTGTGTTTTGTCAAGCTTTTTTTCCGATGAAGGAGAGTTGCCTTCCGGTTTGGCCTTCTCTTCGGTAAGAAAAGAAAAGATCACTGTTGCAATGGGTACAGAGAGAGATCCAGAAGATTTGATCTTCCCGGATCCCTTCCTCTTTTATCTGGGCGATATTGATTCCAGGGAGGTCAACCATCCATTTGTCCTCTCTGCGTGGCGCCGAGAAGGGCTCCCATTCTGGGAGAAAGACCTTCCCATCGATTTCATAGCAGCATGGGCCGATCGAAGGACCTAACGCGACTAAGAGGTCTTCGGGCAAACAACTAAATTCGACCTTCATCCTTTTTAAAACCTGTCCTGTAATCCGGAGACCTGTTCCCTGACGTCCCGCATGGATGGCAGCAATCACCTTCTTTACTGGGTCGGTGACGAGGATAGGAAGACAATCAGCGGTCTTTATACCCAGGAACCTGTTTGGAGAATTGGTGATCAAGGCATCATACTCTAAATCGGATGGAATGGGACTGTGAGGCTCTTTCAGGATGAGAATTCTGTCCTGATGAACTTGACGAAGGAGAATCAATCGATCTGGATCAAAACTAAAGGCTGAAGCAATTAATTTTTTGTTCGTCATGACGTGCGCTTCTGAATCGCCGTTGCACTTACCCAGGTTGAGCGAATCGAAAGGAAGAGGGCTCATTCCCCCCTTGCGTGTCAGAAAGGCATGCCGGAGCCATTCCAGATGAGTTATCCGAGGAGCTTCAAAATAGGAAAAGCCATTCTCTACTTTCATGTCAGATCGTTTGAGGACATTCATCTTGGTGCTCAATTCATTGCCTTTTTTGCGGTCGTAACCACTCCAACACATCCCGCATATCCTTTGGGAGAGGCGCAGTAAATTCAATCCTCTCTCCTGTTCGAGGATGAATCAATCCGAGCCGGTAGGCATGAAGGGCTTGTCGATTCAGCATTTTTAGACACTCTTTGATCATTGAGTCCTGCCCTCTCCCTTTCTTCCCGTAGAGAGGGTCATTTAGGAGAGGATGGCCTATGGCGGAGAGGTGAACGCGAATCTGATGGGTCCGTCCAGTCTTTGGAAAAATCTCGAGGAGGGTCAACCCATTAAACCTTTCAATTACCCTCCACCGGGTAACCGCTGGTCTTCCACGTCTGGTTCGTGTGGACATCCGCTTCCTCTCGCTCGGATGTCTTCCAATGGAAAGGTCGATCGATCCTACCTCCTGGCTGAATTTCCCCCGGGCAACCGCGAGGTAAACTTTCTCGATAGTTCGGTTCTTAAACTGTTTTGCCAATTGATGATAAGCCTCGTCATTTTTTGCAACGACCATGACGCCGGAGGTCTCTTTGTCGAGGCGGTGGACGATGCCGGGTCTCAGTACACCGTTAATCCCGGCAAGGTCCTTGCAATGATGGACCAATGCGTTGACCAGCGTTCCAGAAGGATTTCCCGGAGCAGGGTGAACGACCATGCCTGCAGGTTTATCAACGATGATGATCGATGGGTCCTCGTAGAGGATCGTAAGAGGAAGAGACTCAGGTTCTATAGAAAGTGGTTTTGGACTGGGAAGGGTTCCGGAAATCTGATCTCTGGCTTTCACATGCGCACTGGGTTTGGTGGGTTTCCCGTTGAGGAGAATGAATTCTTCCTCGACCAGTTTCTTCACCTGGGAACGAGAGAGATTGATTTCACCTGCTACGAGAAATTGATCCAACCGCATTCCCTGATTTTGGTCAGAGACTTCAACGAAAAATGATAATCCCTCCTCTGCCCCCCTTAGAGATGGGGGGGTGGGGGGATTTGAGGCATCATTTCTTTTAGAATCTTGAATCATTGGGTTTGGGGGGATTTTAAGACCCTTTCGATCCCAAGAGCCAAGAGAGGAATTTCTTCGTCAAATACGGTTCTCATATCGAGAATCAATTCGTCTTTGCTGATCCGGGAAATAATAGGCGGGTCAACTTTTCTCAGGTTTTCTTCGAGATCGTTCACAGAGAGAGAATGAGGCCTGAGAGCGATCACCACGGTGGGAAGTTCCTGGAGCGGGAGAGAACCGCCGCCCACCTGAGAGACATCTTCCTTAAGAGCTGCCTTGATTCCGCCTATCCCGGCCAATCGCTTCAATAACCGTTTCCCTCTCCGTCTTAAATGATCTCGGTTAAAGGTCAACATCCGAAGGGATGGGATCTCTTCCAGCGCTTTTTTTTCATCGAGATAAAGAAGGAGGGTCGATTCAAGGGCTGCCAGGGTCAGTTTATCGATGCGAAGGGCTCGTGTCAGGGGATTGGCTTTAATGATATCAACAACCTCTTTTTTGCCTAAGATGATCCCAGCCTGAGGGCCTCCAAGGAGCTTATCGCCGCTGAAAGTAACTACATCCACGCCGGTCTTCATCATTTCCTGAACCGTGGGTTCTTTCTCAAGACCGTATTTTGTGAGGTCGACCAGACAACCGCTTCCAAGGTCTTCCATGACAGGAAGATGATGTTCCTTTCCCATTTGAACCAGTTCCTGCAGGGGGACATCCGAGGTAAACCCTAACACCCTGAAATTGCTGGTGTGAACCTTCAAGAGCAACGCCGTTTGGGGTCCGATCGCCTCTTGATAATCGTTGAGGTGAGTCCGGTTGGTCGTTCCAACCTCCCTGAGCAGGGCTCCGCTCCGCTTCATCACATCAGGGATGCGAAAAGCCCCTCCGATTTCGACCAGCTCTCCTCTCGAGACGACAACCTCTCTGCCTTCTGCAAGGGTGTTTAAGACGAGCAGGACAGCACCCGCGTTGTTATTGACGACCATGGCTGACTCTGCCCCGGTGAGGCGGCAGAGAATCCCTTCGACATGAACATAACGGCTCCCCCGTTCGCCTCGACCCAGGTCATATTCAAGGTTCGAATAGGTTTTTGACACTTCGATCAGATGTTGAAGGGCAGAGGGATGGAGAGGGGACCTTCCCAGATTGGTATGGATAACAACCCCTGTCGCATTGATCACACGTCGGAGGTGTGGCTGGGTTTGACGTTCAAGTTCCTTTTTGAAGAGGGGGAAGAGATGATCTAGCGCGAAGAAGGAGGGATCAACTTCTGAGAGCCCTTCCTCATGGAGGAGTTTCTCTCGCAGGCGATTCAGAGAGATCCGGATAGCCTCGACCACCACATTTCGTGAATAGGTCCTGAGGAGATCGGAGACCTCCGGCTGCAAGAGGATCTCATCCACACTCGGGATCTTACGGAGTACCTCTTGACGAGGGGATGGAGACATTGGGCTTCCTCCTCAGAAGGAGTGTCTTGAGAATCTTGAAAAAGTTCATCCGGTAGAACTGCGTCGGCCACTCCAGCTCTCTCTTTTCGCAGACCGTGGACATACTGTACCGGTGGAGGGAAGAAGAACCTTTCAAATCCACTCGTAGAGCCAGCTCCCTCTCCCTGAGGTCCGGAAGAGCCATGATTCGATCGATCTCCTTCATCATCTGAACCGCCTTTTCAATCCGCATCTCGATCGACTCTGCGGTTTTGCGATCGATCAGCCCAAATTGAGCCTTCAGGCGGTTGAGTCTCTTTCCCGCTTCGTAGGTGCTCGAAACAATGGTATCCCGATCCATCCATTCGGTTTCGTAGTTAAGAATATACTTCCAGCTTGGAGAGAGTAATGCCTGACGATGCTCTTCGACCGTCTTGTAGAAAAGGCGGTATCCGTATTTTTCCGGTTCCTCGAAGACCGAACTGCCGGGATCCAGAAAAGGAGCGAGAGGAGAGATGAAGGGAATCAGTTTATCATAGGGTTGAAATTTTTCGAGAAGGGTGCGGCAATAATCGACTGTCTCCATGACGGATGCGTAAGTCTGTTTCGGAAGGCCGGTCATGAAGAAAAGATCGATCCGCTTGCAGCCTAAATCGATGGCATCGGCCATCATCTTCTCCAATGCTTGATTATCGTAGGGTCTGCCGAAAGTCCTTCGAATTTCCTCGTCATGAGACTCGGGTGAGATCTCGATATTGAAGTTCAGAACCGATTCGGCAATCCTTTCCAGAAGGGGTCTGGGCGGAGGGACAAAGAATTCAAAGGCGATATGGTTTTTAATCGGCCTTTTCTTCAGTTCCTGAAGAAACGTGAGGCCATACTCCTGGCCGGGTTGAAAGATATCTCCGATGATCATTACAGGTGCATGGAGATGGTCAGAGATGTTAAAGATATCCTGGGCCAGAAGCTTCGGATCCCGGTAGGCGGGCCTTTTCCGGTTTGCCATGGACCGGAAAGTCTTTGCCGAACCTCCACACGTCTTACAGTGATAGACACACCCCCGACAGGTAAAGACAGCAGTCACGGGGTAACTGTACCAGTCGATAAAGGGCTGATAGCCGGTTGGATCAACATACCTCACCACCTTCTTCATGATGTGGCGGTAGTCGATGGTGATATCATCGAGGTT
>DATIGG010000042.1:0-5632 GCA_035454825.1 Thermodesulfobacteriota bacterium
AAGATCAACACGCCTCTTGCCAATGAAGAGTTCAGCAGCTTCAAGTCTCTTGCCGGCGGGAAACCGATGGAAGGAACCCTCTGGTATCACTATGCCCGACTGATCGAAGATCTCTACGCCATCGAGCGGGCGAAAGAGATCCTCCTCGACCCCGAAGTTACCTCTGTTGATCTTGTTGCAGATGCCGGGGAGTTCGTGGGCGAGGGAGTCGGGTGCATTGAGGCACCTCGTGGAACCCTTTTTCACCACTACAAAACAGATGCAAACGGCATGTTGACGAAGGTAAACCTCATCGTAGCTACAGGGCACAATAACTGGGCCATGAACAATGCAGTTGAAATGGTTGCAAAGACCTTTGTCGATGGTAAAAAATTGACAGAGGGGATGCTCAACCGCGTCGAGGCAGCCATCCGGGCATACGATCCCTGCCTCTCTTGCTCAACCCACGCGATCGGTGCAATGCCCATGGTCATCGAAATGGTTGATCCCGATGGAGGAGTGATCGATCGCATGACCCGCTGATAGAGCTTAGAGATTTTCCTAAAATATTAGCGCATGAATAAACGATCTTTAATCATTGGATATGGAAATGTGTATTGCCATGATGATGGCGTTGCCCTCCATATCATCAACCGCTTGAGGACACAGTCGGGATTGCGAGAACTTCAACCGGATGAAGATGGCTATGATGAATTAGGGGGTTCTCTCGATACCCTTCTTCTCCATCAACTGGTTCCTGAAATCATGACCATCCTGACGCAATACGATCAGGTGGTCTTTGTGGATGCCCATAAAGGGATCATTCCAGATGACGTGAGAGTCGTCGCGGTTAGAGAAGAACTTGGCTTCCATGCAGTTTCGCATCACATGAGCCCGGGAATGCTTTTAGCCATGGCCCGTCAGGCCCATCATTTCGCCCCTGAGGCCCACCTCGTCTCGGTGAAAGGTGAAGATTTCGATTTTGGACTGGGTCTTTCGCGGACGTGCAGGGTGCGTGCAGATGCAGCGGTCCAAAGGATCCTGGAACTGGTGAATTCACAAGACAAAGAGCCATGATAAAGCCATACCCGAGATGAGATGCTGAAATAGATTCAGAAGCATGACCTCAAACAAAGGAGTCTGTCCCTGTCATCCCGAACCCTGTCCTGAAGGGGTTTCAGGATTGTTTCGGGATCTCGATTTTGGCCTTTGATATTTTCGGTAAAGAAGGATGCATGAACTTTCCGTGACGGAACAGCTTGTAGAGATTGTTCTTGAGCACGCCCGCAAGGCAAAGGCCGAACGGGTGCTAAAGATCAATCTTGTCATCGGAGAACTGAGCAGTTTCGTAGGAGAGAGCATTCAATTCTATTTTGATGTTCTATCGAAAGGAACAGAAGCAGAAAGCGCTTCCCTTTCCATCTCCCGAATTCCTGCCAAAGCAAGATGCCGAGAGTGCAACATAGAATTCCATCCAGGGGGAACGGACTGGTTCTGCCCGACATGCAGCGGACCGATTGAACAGATTTTGGAGGGACGAGAGTTCTATGTTGAAAGCATCGAAGTGGAATAGCGGCTTATAGGAGAGAAGAGATGAAAAAGGTGAAGGTCATCACACAGATCCTGGATGCCAACGATCAGATCGCAGCAGAAAATCGAAGGTTCTTAAAAGACCACCATATCCTTGCCGTGAACATCATGGCTTCTCCCGGTGCCGGAAAGACGAGTTTAATCCTTCAGACAGGACAGGCATTGACTGGCAGAGCTCGAATCGCTGTGGTCGAGGGAGATGTTGCCTCGCGGATTGATGCGGACAAGGTCGCTTCTCAAAACATTCCTGTCATCCAGATCAATACAGGGGGAGAATGCCATCTCGATGCATCAACAGTCCAAAAGGCCCTCAAAGCTCTTCCCCTTTCCGAAATAGATCTCCTGTTCATTGAAAATGTTGGAAACCTGATCTGCCCTGTTGAATTTCAACTGGGCGAAGAGCTTCGGGTAGTCGTCGCGAGTGTCCCGGAAGGAGATGATAAACCTTTTAAATATCCGGGCATCTTCACTGCCGTGAATGCCGTGGTTCTCAACAAGATGGATTTGGTTCCCTACGTTGATTTTAACCTCGATGGGATGCGAAAAGGAATCCATAGCATGAATCGAAAGGCAAAGCTGTTTCAGGTCTCCTGTCGAACCGGTGAGGGAATCTCTGCATGGACAGATTGGTTGGAAGGCCAGTGGAGGGAAAAGAGGAAACCGTAATCCTCTCTATCCCCCTGAAGCTCTGAAAAAATTGCATTTCAGTCGTCACCCCGGTGAAAACCGGGTCCAGTCAGTTCGTAATGAACTGAAAACACTGGATTCCGGGTCAAGCCCGGAATGACAATCATCATAAGAATCACGTGGTAATGCATGACAATGGAATCCAATTCCGCTCTTCATATTCAGGTAAAGGGAGTTGTTCAGGGAGTCGGATTCAGGCCCTTTGTTTACGGCCTTGCCACGGGTCTGGACCTGAAGGGCTGGGTTCTGAATACCTCCTCCGGTGTGGTGATTGAAGTGGAAGGACCTTCATCATCCCTCGATGAATTTCTCCATGACCTCGTCAGGAAGGCACCCCCTCTTTCGAGGATCGAACAGATCGAAAGCCATCCCATCCCCCAGAATGGATATGCCCGATTTGAAATCCATGAAAGCAAGACAGAGGCAGGCTATGTCTTGATCTCCCCTGATATTGCAACCTGCAAGCCTTGCCTCGACGAGATCTTCAATCCGGATGACCGAAGGTATCGCTATCCTTTCACCAACTGCACGAACTGCGGGCCACGGTTTACCATCATTCAGGATGTACCTTACGATCGTCCTCTAACAACCATGGCTCCATTCAAGATGTGTCCGGCTTGTCAGGCCGAATATGAGGATCCCCTGAATCGCCGTTTCCATGCCCAGCCAAATGCCTGTCCCGTCTGTGGTCCAAGGGTCTGGCTTGCTTCAGCAAGAGCAAACGACGAAGTAGCCCTGACTGCGCCCGACAAAATATCAAGTCGTTCAGAAGTCCTGAAAGAGGCTGCACAATTGCTCCGCTCAGGAGCGGTCCTTGCTCTCAAAGGGCTGGGTGGATTTCATCTCGCCTGCGATGCTACCCATCCCCGGTCTGTCCAAACCCTTCGCGAAAGGAAACGACGCCCCCACAAGCCCCTTGCAGTCATGATGCCGGATCTTGAAGAGACCCGGAAACATTGCGTCCTTGCACCGGAAGAAGAATCCTTGTTGACTTCCATGTCATGTCCGATCGTACTTCTTCCATGGAGACCAGGATCGGACATCGCAGAAGGGGTGGCACCGGGAAATCGCTACCTTGGTGTGATGCTTCCCTATACGCCCCTTCACCACGTGCTTCTCCATGATGTGGGGAAACCCCTTGTCATGACCAGCGGAAATCTATCCGAGGAACCAATCGCCCAAAATAATGAGGAGGCTTGGAACCGTCTCCATGACCTTGTCGACTGGTTTCTCTTTCATAATCGAGAAATTTATGCTCGGTATGACGACAGCGTCTGGTTTGTTCCTGCAATAACAAAAGAGAAAAACCAGACGATCCGTCTGGCTCAACCTCTTCGCCGGTCTCGAGGATACGCTCCCTTTCCTATTAAGCTTCCTTACTTTTCCCGTCCTGTACTGGCTTGCGGTCCTGAGATCAAAAACACCTTCTGCATGACCCGGGATCAGTATGCCTTTGTCAGCCAGCACATTGGAGATATGGAGAACTTAGAGACGTTGGACCACTTTGAGACATCGATCTCTGTCTATGAAAGACTCTTTCGTCTTAAGCCAGAAGCCATCATTCATGATCTTCATCCTGATTATCTCTCCACTCATTATGCCAAAGAACGTGCCTCAAGAGATCGTCTCCCCCTGGTTGGCGTTCAACACCACCATGCCCACATCGCTTCCTGCCTCGTCGAAAACGGTCTGACAGGGCCGGTCATCGGTGTAGCCATGGATGGCACAGGTTTTGGGTTGGACGGGCAGGTCTGGGGAGGGGAATGGTTGATTGCTGATCTTCAAGGGTTTAGACGGATCGCCCGGCTTGAGCCTCTTCCACTGCCAGGCGGGGACGCAGGGATTCGAAACCCTGGCCGGGTTGCGATTGCTTACCTCTACAAATTACTTGGAGAAATCCCGGCCTTGCCTTTTGTCTCGAAATTGGATGATAAGGAATTGAAAACGGTCCGGGCCCAGGTGGAAAAGAAAATAAACCTTGCAATGACCTCCTCTGCAGGCCGCCTCTTCGATGTGGTGGCAGCCATGGCAGGAGGTCCGGTCCGGGTCACCTATGAGGCGCAGGCAGCAATCGAGATGGAGATGATCTCCAAAGAATTATTGGAGTCGTACCCCTACGGCCTTCACCCTGATCAACAAACGATGGTTTGGGGAGATGTGGAAGAATTACCGGGGGCGGAGACATCTTATGAAATCGGTCTAAAGCCATTGATCAAATCGGTTGTGGACGACGTTCACGCGGGTAAGTCTTTCCCTGAAATCGGTGGGAAATTTCACCAGACCCTTGCCATGATCGTTGCCGAAGTGAGCCAGATCATCTCCCAAAATACAGGATTAGAAAATGTGGCGCTTTCAGGAGGATGTTTTCAGAACCGCCTCTTGCTCCATAGGACCATCGAGGAACTAAGAGAACGCGGACTTCATCCGTTGCTTCACCACGATGTTCCTTCAAATGATGGATGCATCTCCCTTGGCCAGGCTGCCATCGGACACTTTGTCTTGAGACCCTGAGGAAATTGAAATGTGTTTGGCCATTCCCGTCATGATACAAGAGATTAAAGGATCGGAGGCAGTGGTCGAAATCGGCGGCGTGAAGCGCAAGATAGGGCTCGCGCTCACACCCGAGGCAAGAGCGGGCCAATATGTTTTAATCCATGCCGGATATGCGATCGGGGTTCTCGATGAGGATGAGGCCCGGGAGACCCTGAATTTGCTGGAAGAGATGGCCGCCCATGCCGATGAAGGACCGCAGAGTGCAGAGCGCTAAGCGCAAAGCGATTGAATGATTGATCTCACATCCTCCCACCTCTGCCCTTCCCCTCCAAGGGGGTAGATGGAAGGGGGATTAGCATCCGGAACACCTTACGATGAAATTTATTGATGAATTTCGAAACCTCCGACTGGCCCAAGCCCTGATAAAAAAAATCAAGGATAACACCCATCATCCCATCCGGTTGATGGAATTCTGCGGAGGACATACTCATGCCATCCTGAGATTTGGGATACGGAAGCTTCTTCCACCCGAAGTGGAGATGCTCTCCGGCCCTGGATGCCCGGTCTGTGTGACCGCCTCAAGAGATCTGGACTGTGCCATTTCCCTTTCCCGGGTATCCGGAGTAATCCTCACGACCTTTGGAGATATGGTTCGAGTGAGAGGAACCCAGGAGAATCTTCAAAGTGCAAGAACCGGGGGAGCAGATGTGCGCATCGTCTATTCTCCCCTGGATGCCTTAAAACTGGCGGAGAAGCACTCCCGTCGTCCGGTCATCTTCTTGGGAGTTGGCTTTGAAACCACCGCACCAGGAATTGCCGCATCGATCCTCGAGGCAGAGATCAAGGGATTGAAGAACTATTTCGTTTTTTCCCTCCATAAACT
>DATIGG010000043.1:0-7627 GCA_035454825.1 Thermodesulfobacteriota bacterium
GTAACCCTCAGTTCCGGGTTCGATTGGACCGGGGCAGTCTCCCCTCCGAAACCTTGAGAAGCGGACCATCAGGCGAAGGGCAAACAACACTCTCCCAATCGTGAGGATAGGATTTCTATCCGTGACTGAGAAGGTGTCAAAAAGTCTAATTTTTTGTACCAACATCATCCCGGTCCACGAGGATGGGCGGATTGCAGAAACATTGGGCGGAACCTAATAGAATTAAACTACATAGGGCAAGCCTGCTCAATCACACTGATTTACTAAGAGGGAAGGTTCCCCATAACTTCTGATGACCCGCATCCTAACGTTTCGACAAGCTGCCCATCCTTGCGGGCTGAGCCGCAGTTTCCCAACCTTTTCAGACCTTCTAAGTGATAACGGTTAATCCAACAGCCATCTCCGGCTCAGATACCTTTTAGAAATTAAGAAGGCCTGGACCAGTTGTGACAGATTCATCATCCACCAGACGGAAGTAGCACCAGACCCGAGCAAGACAACAAAGAGATAACAAAGGGGAATTCTGACAAGCCACACGCTCAAGGCAACCATCAGCAGAACACTTCGGGTATCACCTGCTCCATTTAATCCTCCGGCAAGAATGATCCCCCAGGCCATGATCGGCTCACTCAGCATGCTGATATACAAGTATTGCCTCGCCTCCTCGATGACGATTACATTACCGGACAGAAAGGAGACGATCCACCGTGCATTAAGGATCACGATGATCGCCATCCCTGTAATGATTGCCACGCCGATGAGAGCGGTGACCAATCCGCTTTTGAAGGCCTCCTCTCTTCTCTCTTGCCCGATGAGATTTCCGACGATGACGGCATTCGCGAGGTTAAAGGCAAAGGCCGGCAGAAAAATGGCCGATTCAATTCGGAGTCCGGTGCTGAAGGCGGCCAAGATTTCGATCGTATGTTTAGGAAGGGAACTCAGGATCAAGAAGAGGGCCATGGAAGAGAGCTGCCAGAGTACCTGGAGGAGCCCAATAGGCCAGCCTACATGAAACATCTTTTTGATAAGATCAATGGAGAGGCTTTTCCTCCAGTCGATCACTTTTTTGAGATGAGCCAGGTTGACAAGGCTTCCAATGCTGACGCTCAATGCCGTCGCAAGGGCAATGCCTTTAAATCCCAGATCGGTATGAAACAGGAAGAAGAAATTGAGAGCGATATTGATTCCACAGACCAGGGCCATGGTTTTTAAAGAACTCTTGATCCTGTCACAGGACCGTAATATTCCATTGGAGTTGATCAGCCCATAATGGAACAGGAGGCCGGCAGCATAGATTCTCATCATGGGAGCAGCCATGGGTTTAAGTTCTTCAGGAATGTTCAGGAGGCTGATGAGATCCTTCGATAGAAAGATGCCTCCCATCGCCAAAACGGCTCCAGTGATCGCGGCTGCAACATAAGAGGAAAAAACTGCGCGGTTTAGCTCTTCCTCATTCCCCGAG
The DNA here is from genome assembly GCA_035454825.1 of Thermodesulfobacteriota bacterium. Lineage (GTDB taxonomy): Bacteria > Desulfobacterota > BSN033 > BSN033 > UBA1163 > DATIGG01. Next base: position 1,463 of record DATIGG010000043.1, read on the forward strand.
GTAAATAGTCTTGAAACAACTGAAACGGTGCCCACTGTGAGGGCATTGGCAAGGATGATGAAGATGAAGTAGAGTTGAACGGCAAATCCGTAAACGGCCTGAACCTCTTTTCCGATGCGGCCGGCGATATAGATATCAGTCAGGCCAATCAGGAACTCGAAGAACATGATCAGGGTCATTGGCCAGCTCACGGCCCAGCTCCGGGAAAGATAAGACTTAAATTCTTTTTGTTTTAGGGAGGCATAAAGTGTGTTCATGTCGCGGTTGGGTTTGCTTCCAAACTCTTATGAAAATCGATAATCCTCCTCAATCCTCTTTAGAAAAGGAGGAGATTTTGACTCCTCCGTTTTCATTTTTTCCATCACAAAAAAGGGAGCGTGATTCGAAGTGAAGGTGGGTGGCGTTCTTCTCAAGATCGAGGCAATGGCAGGATGCCGCCTGAATTCCTTGTCCAAGAATTGCCTGACTCTTTTTCTGTGCCACCCCTTGGGGTGATTAAAATCGACATAAAGCGAAAGGTCTCCGTCATAAAAACGTTTTGTTCCGATCGTTAAGGCTTCTCCATCATCGATGGGCAGGTTAAATAAGGCAAGGTTTAAGAAATGAATCTGGGAATGGTGGTTTACAACGAATTCAAGGGTCTTTCGTGCTTCCCTTAAATCCTCTTCAGGGGTTCCAAAAAGAAGATAAACATAGGCCGCTATTCCTGCCTTCCTGAGGTTCATCAAAACCCGTGAAGCTTCATCGAGGTTAATTCCCTTATGGAGAGCATCCAGGACATGTTGATCTCCGGATTCGAGACCGAGTTTCAACATGATACACCCTGATCGCTTCAAGGCAACACAGAAATCAATATCCGCGAGATGTCGGGTGATTCTTACAAATCCGTACCAGGGTGCACCCGGAGGGTGTTCCGTGATCGTATTCATCGAGGCTGGAGGGATTGCATTGTCAAGGAAATGGATGAGGGACGGCTTCACTTTTTCAACCAATGTTTCGAGGTTTGTGACAATGTATTCAGAAGGGACCCGGACATAAGGATTTCCTTCGGCTTTTTCCGGGCAGAAAGAACATTGATTCCAATAACACCCGCTTGAGGTGCTGTAGGGAAGAATGGCTCCTGGCGCTAAATAACTCTTCAAGGAAAAGGGATCGTAGTTGGGGAGATAATGTTTTCCTGAAAGCGGCCTCTTCATACCCTTCATGGAAAGGAGGGGAACTTCGCCCGGTCCAGCGATCAGGTCATCGACGAGCCCTTCAAACGGATTTTTCCAGCCGGGTTTTTTTATCCATGAAGTGACCAACCCACCGCCAAGAACGATTTTAAGTTCAGGGCACTCCTGTCTCAGAAAGCCGATCATGGCAAAGGTGCAAAGTGCCTGACTCAAATAATTGAGTGAGAATCCAACGAGGGAGGCCCCCTCACTCTCGAGAAACTCCAGGAGACGATGGCGGAAAAAAGGATAAAAAGGATTTTTCTCTGGCTCCTCTGCGGATCGAATCAGGTCGCTGCTCTTTACCGGAGAAAGCTCCAGGTCCTCATAATCTGCAAGTCCGAGACAGGCCCTGAAAGGCTCTGCTTCTAACTCAAGAAGGTGATCTAAATCGCTGACCGCTCGTTTGTAGCGATCTGTATGTTGATAACCCTGCCGGCATTTTAGCAAGGTGAGATGGTTTTGAAGATTGCGGGAAGCCCGGATCCCCCATGTATCTGAAAAGGCCTTCGGATTTGCAAGAAGATGTAGAAGCCCTTCGAGATTGGCATCAAAGACTCGGCATTCTACCCCATGGGCACTCAAAGCGCCATAAAGCTTTCCGATTCCCCCAGGAGGTTCACACGGTTTAGCGACAGGAGGATGGATGAGGATCATGCTTGGCGGGTCCTCAAATCAAGGCGAGGCTGTCGGCTACAGCCAGGCCGGCACGGGTAGGAACAAGAAAACCATTTTGAATGGAGAGAAATCCTCCTTCCTGAAGCCTGTTGAGAATTTTCTCCTTTTCGGCAATAAGATCAACGTGAAACTCTCTCGTAAAATCTTGAAGGGCAATTCCCCTCCGGGTCCGTAGACCCAGGAAGAGGGCCTCCAACTGAAGCTGCTCGCTGGTTAAGATCTCCTTCTTTTCCACAGGTAGTTTTGCCATCCCGGTGTCGGCGAGATACTGATCCAGAGAGGAATGATTCCACCAGCGCTCCCCACCCTTGAATGAATGCGCCGCAGCACCGAGGCCAAGATAGGGAGTATGATTCCAATATTTTTGGTTATGTCGAGAAGCATAGGCAGGGCTTTTGGCAAAATTGGATACTTCATAGTGGAGATAACCTGCCTCTTCAAGCCATTCGGATGTCTTCATGAAATAATCAAATTGTAAAGCCTCTTCAGGAATCCGAAATTCACCGTTCCGATACCTTTGCCCAAGCGGGGTACTTCCTTCGATGGTTAACTGATAGCAGGAAAGATGTTCCGGTGAGAAGACGAGCGCCTGATTGAGGGTTTCTTGCCACGATGCCAGGTCCTGTCCCGGAATACCATAGATGAGATCCAATCCCACGTTTTGAAATCCAGCCCTGCGAGTATTCTCAAGGGCTGAAATCGCTTGCTCAGGGGAATGTCTGCGTCCCAGGAAATCAAGGATTTTTTGATCGAAGGATTGGATGCCGATATTGAGACGATTGATTCCCACCTTCTGAAGATCCCGGAGAAAGGGTAGATTCAAGTCTCCTGGATTGGCTTCCAAGGTAATCTCTGTGCCGGGCAAGAGGACAAACGTTTCTTGAATATGGGCAAGGATCGACTCTAATTGCTTTAGGGTCAGGATCGAAGGCGTTCCTCCTCCAATATAAACCGTGTCGAAGGGTCCCCATTGATCCCGGACCATTTCCATCTCTCGAGAGAGGGCTTCCAGATAGGTGGGAATCGATGAAGGGATCACTGCGGAATAGAAATTGCAGTAATGACACTTGCTGAGACAGAAAGGAATGTGGATGTAAAGACCAGGAATTTTTTGACCATTCGGATTCAAGGATTCAAGGGTTCGAGGGTTCATGGGCTCTTTGATTCCAGGCTGAGGTTGAGGAGCCTTTTTGTCTAATCTGTGTCCGATTTCAAAACCGCCAAAAACGCGCTCTGAGGGATCGTCACAGACCCGATCATCTTCATCCGCTTCTTACCTCGCTTCTGTTTCTCCAGAAGCTTCCGCTTACGGGTGATATCCCCACCATAACACTTTGCGATCACATCCTTCCGAAAGGGCTGGATGGTGGACCGGGCAATGATCTGGCCACCGATTGCTCCCTGGATGGGGACCTTGAACGATTGACGGGGGATCTCTTCCTTCAATCTTTCACAGGCCTGAAGTCCCCGCTGACGGGCGTTATCCCGGTGTACAATTTGAGACAGGGCATCCACCTTCTCGCCATTGACCAGGATGTCGAGAAGAACGAGATCGCCTTCCCTGTAGTCAATCACCTCGTAATCAAAGGACCCATATCCCTGGGTCACGGATTTAAAACGGTCATAGAAGTCGAAGAGAACCTCGGCTAACGGCATCTCATAGGCCAATTCAACCCGTCCTGGACTCAGGTAATTGAGCTTTGAATTCACTCCCCGTTTTTCCATGCAGAGTTTCATGACCGCGCCCATATATTTTTCCGGCATCAGCAGGGTGGCCCGGATGTAGGGTTCTTCTGATTTCTCGATGGAGACAGGATCGGGATAATGGGCAGGATTGTCGATCATGAAGAGGCTTCCATCCTTTAATGTGAACCGGTATTGAACACTCGGAACAGAGAGAATGATCGAGAGATCATATTCCCGTTCCAGCCTTTCCTGGACGATATCGAGATGAAGGAGTCCGAGAAAACCACAACGAAAACCCTGACCCAGCGCAGCAGAGGAATCCTTTTGATAAACGAAGGCAGCGTCATTGAGCTTGTATTTTTCGAGGGCGACAGCCAAATTCTCATAGTCGTCAGAGGCGATGGGGTAAATGGAAGAGAAGACGACCGGTTTGAATTCCCTGAATCCAGGAAGAGGTTCATCACAGGGACGCTGATCGAGGGTAAGGGTATCTCCAATATGGACATCTGAAACCGTTTTTACTCCTGCGATGATATATCCCACTTCACCTGCGGAGAGTTTCTCACGCTTCACTCTGATGAGAGAAAAACCTCCGACCTCATCCACTTTATAAATTGTCCCGGTGGAGACAAATCGAATGATGTCCCCGCTCTGCACGGTGCCATCAAAGACCCGGCAGTGAATGACGGTCCCCCGAAAAGGATCATATTTGGCATCAAAGATCAATGCGGCCAGAGGCGCTTCCGGATCTCCCTTGGGAGGGGGGATCCTCTTGACAATGGCTTCAAGAATCTCTTCGATCCCAATCCCTTCTTTCGCGGAACATTTCAGATGAGAGAAGGGATCCAGTCCCAGCTCGGAATCGATCTGTTCGATGACTCGCTCCACATCGGCTGTAGGAAGGTCAATCTTATTAATGACCGGGATGATTTCGAGGTTGTTCTCCATGGCGAGATAGAGATTTGCAATGGTCTGGGCCTGGACCCCTTGGGCAGCGTCTATCAGAAGAAGGACGCCTTCGCAGGAGGCAAGGGACCGTGAAACCTCGTAAGAAAAATCTACATGGCCTGGAGTGTCAATTAAATTCAGGAAATAGTCATTTCCGTCCCGGGCCCGGTAGGGAAGGGTAATAACCTGGCTCTTGATGGTGATTCCTCGTTCCCGCTCAATATCCATGTTATCCAGGATCTGATCCTGAAAGTTTCGTTCATCAACGACGCCGGTATATTGAATCAAACGGTCAGCCAGAGTTGATTTTCCATGGTCAATGTGGGCAATGATACTGAAATTACGAATATTTTTCATCTCTTCCTTGTCTTGGGTTCATCTACAAATACAAAGTCTAACACATACTTTGTCATGAAGGAAATAAGAGTGTATTTGATTATAGGAAGAAAGGATTATTGTTGCATCCAGCACGAATAAGCAAAGGAAGAGGATTAAAAACAATCCCCCAGCCCCTCTTTGAGTGAGGGAGATTGGGGGAGAATTCTATTTCTTCTTTAAGCCTTCTTTGATGTTTTTGAAAATCTCGTCGCTGCTTGTAGAGGAGATGTTCTTGAGGGATCCCTCCTTTTGATAATATTGAATCAAGGGAGCGGTCTTCTCGTTATAGGTTTCGAGACGTTTTGTAATGGCCTCTTCTGTCTCGTCAGCGCGTTGAACCACTGGAGAGCCGCACTTTTTACATTTACCCTCTGGCGTGGGCGGCTTGCTTTTAATATTGTAAATTTCCTGGCAATTTGCGTTCGAACAGGTCCTGCGGGTCGTTAACCGGTCCAGGATGACCTCTCTTGGAACATCGAGGTTGACGACCAAATCGAGCTTCAAATTGAGCTTTTGTAGCAGCTTTTTCAATGCATCAGCCTGAGGGATCGTTCTTGGAAAGCCATCGAGAATGAATCCTTTTTTGCAGTCAGGCTCCTCAAGTCTTGACTCCATGATATCCATGATGAGGGAATCCGGAACAAGATCTCCGCGTTCCATATATCCCTGGGCTTTCTTTCCCAGTTCAGTTCCAGCCTTGACCGTGCCCCTTAAGATGTCTCCGGTCGAGATCTGTACAGACCCATCATAATCCGTCAACAACTTTGCGATGGTCCCTTTCCCTGCTCCCGGAGCCCCTAATAGAATGATTCTCATCGATATCCTCCTCTTCTGTCATCCCGAACTTGTTTCGGGATCTGGGTCTTCTGACTCTAAACAATCAGGTTTTGAACTCTCCTGGATGAGCTTCTTCTTTTAATTTCTTTCAACAAACTCCACAATATTCCCGTCCGGATCTCTGACCATGGCGATCTTGACTCCCGGACGCATCTCTTTTTCAGGGATCTCAAATGCGATGCCCTTTTCCTGAAGCGCTGCACAAACCTTTGAGAGATTTTTGATTACAAATGTGACGTAGCGAAACCCGATCTGAGCTTCCAATCCAACCGGTCCCTTAGGTGGTTTGTTTTTCGGATCGATTAGTTTAAAATCGCTGTTTCCGAACCGCAGCCGGTGCATCGTTCCAAACCAAACCGGTATCTTTTCGATAAATTTTAGTCCCAGGAGGTCCTGATAAAACTTAAGGCTCGTGTTGATATCA
>DATIGG010000044.1:0-2909 GCA_035454825.1 Thermodesulfobacteriota bacterium
TCATCGATGGCATCTGCCGTGGCTATTCTAAAACCAGCTCGTTTCATCACATCAATATCTGTCACTTCACAGCCGATATAACCCACATTCTCATCGCCGATCCCAAGTTCCTTCTTCAACTCTTCGATCTTGGCTGCCTTGTCCTTGATCCTGTAATAGAATTTATCCAGTTTCAGTTCACGAGCACGGAAGAGCCCTTCATCATCGATCGAGGTGGTATCGAGGAAGGCAATTTGGATACTGTTCGCTGTGAGCGAAAGATCACCGAAACCATCCATATGCCAAAAGCCATATTTCCTTCTTCCTTCGATGTCACATAAGATGGTATTGGCGGTTAAAACACCGTGTACATCATGCGCAAAGAGTTTTACCTTCTTCGCCTTTTCTTTTGCTTTTTCCAAATTTTTTTCAAAAGCCATGGGTTCTCCTCCATTAAAATATGGAATATTGGAATGTTGGAACGTTGGAATGTTGGGGTAAAGCTCATTTTGAAATAAGTTTTAGGGTTAACCCATTATTCCATTCTTCCAGTATTCCATCATTCCAGAATCAATCTTCCAATCCATATTCTTTCCAGCGGGATTTTACCTTGGCCAGTGCGCTCTCCGAAAGCTTGATCTCCGTGGGTTTGACTTTCCATTCGAAAGGTATCGTCGCATCCAGGATGATCCGCGAGGTGATGAACTTGTTGTCATCCGGTCCGAGGGACGGATCGAGGGGCGTCGACCTGCCTCTGTTGATAATCTGCGTCCCCCGCGCCGGATTGTAGCGGGTGCCGAGGGCCCACCACACTCGGGGAAGATCGTCTGCATCGATATCGTCATCAACGATGATCACACCCTTGATCCCGTACGTTCCTGTATTGCTTGCGATGACCGCTGCCCCCACCTGGTCCGCATGACCCGGATACATCTGCTCTACGGAGACGACCACAATGAAGCGTCCGGACGCTTCCGGCAGCGTGTAGACCGACTTGATGCCCGGGATTTCCATCTTGACCAGATCCGTCCACAAGCTGGCGTTGCGCGTAAAGGCATAGAGTATATGCTGGTCCCCCACGGGTCTGCCCACACTCGTCTCCCAGAGGATCGGATTTTTTCTGAAATAAATGCGCTTGACTTCGAGGGCTGGTTTGGGAATCGGCTTAATCAGTTCTTCGGTATAGTAGCCCGTATACTCGCCAAAGGGGCCCTCGTTTCTCAGATGCTGGGGATCGATCTCCCCTTCCAGTACGATCTCGGCGGCCGCAGGAATAGGAAGCCCGGTGAGCTGGCCCTTTACGATTTCAACGGGCGCGCCGCGCAATGAGCTGACGACGTCATATCCGCTCTTGGCTTTGACCGTGGCGGCACTTGCACAGATATGCAGGGGATCCCCGCCTATAATTGCGCATGCGGGCATCTTCTTGCCCGCCTTTCCGTACTTCTTCATGATCCTGTCGCCCTTCTTTCCCTTGAGGATCTGGACGCCGACGGTTTTCTCATCGAGGATGCCCATGCGGTACGTACCAAGGTTTATGTCACCCGTCTCCGGGTCCTGCAGCACCATGAATACCGCGGTGCCGAAGTAACGGCCGCCGTCCAGTTCGTAAAACTTGGGGGAAGGAAAGGTGAAGGTATCGACTTTGTCGCCGTCGAGGATATTCTCGAAGATAGGGCCGTCCTTCTGTTCCTTTGCCCGGATGACCTCCTTAACGGCGACATTCACCCATTCCTTTGTAAGCTGGACCATGGAGAGATCCGGGCTCTTTCCAAGGATAATTGCCAGCCTCTTGGTCGTACCGAATGCCCCGGTCAGGACCGGGCTCTTATACCCCTTGATGTTCTCAAATAGCAGCGCCGGGCCGCTTTTCTCTTCAACCAGCTTAGCGATGTGAGAGATCTCGAGCTCCCAGTCCACCTCCGCTTTAATCCTTTTCAGTTCTCCTGCTTCTTCACACTTTTTTATAAAATCTCGAAGATCCATAATTTTCCTCCTTTAAGGCTCAATCCCGCCAAAGCGGGACCAAATGGATTACTACACGTTAGGTCGAAAAATTTCCTTCTAACAATTTTGCCCTCTCCCCTCTCTGCGCTGAGAGAGGAGGAACGGTGAGGGAAATTTCAAATGTATCTGTTGGATTTTAAGTTAGATACCACAGATTATCTTTTAAATAATCCTCTTGTCAATTCATTTATGATTATGTTTAAATAACTTTAAGTTATAAGGAGGAGTGATGAATAAGGCCAAACTACTACAGTCCTCTCTCAATTCCCTGCTCGTATTCCACGAAGTGGCAAAACATAGAAGCTTCTCAAAAGCTGCGGAGGAGTTATTCATTTCCCAACCTGCGGTGACCAAGCATATTAAGGGATTAGAATTAAGGGTCGGAATGGGACTCATTCAGAGGAGAAGGGGAGGCTTTGCACTGACCGAGGCCGGGAAAATTCTTTTCAAATATTCCCATAAAATTTCTTCCCATCTCATGGATGCTGAAAACCTTTTGGAAAACCTTAAGAAGGATTACCGGGGCACTCTAAGAATTGGAACTACTGAATCTTATTCTAAGGGTTTAATGCCGAAACTTCTCTCCGGATTTCAGGCTTCTTTCCCTTTCATGAAGATCGCTCTGGATGTCGGAAATTCTGAGGAGATCGAGAAGGGCCTTCTCATCTATAAAAATGACCTGGGGTTAATTGCGATGACAAAAGCATCTCCCAGGTTTGAATCCATTCCATTCCTAAAGGAAGAACTTGTCCTTATTGTTTCACCCAGCCATCCGTTGGCCAAGGAACAGGTGGTTTCATTGAAGGAACTGGAAAGATATCCCCTCATCATCCGCGCAAAGGGTTCAACAACCAGAAAGATCATCTTACAGGCTTTTAAAGAAGTGGGAATTCACCCTTCTCTTTTGATCGAGGCCGGAAGTT
>DATIGG010000045.1:0-2746 GCA_035454825.1 Thermodesulfobacteriota bacterium
CCTCGCTCCCCTTACGGAGGAATTCCAAAGCCAGGGCTGCAAGGAGCGCTGCCCCGGTTGGAAGGACATCTTCGTCAATATCAAACCGGGGATGATGAAGGGGATAGGTAATGCCTTTTTCTGTGCTTTTGGTTCCAAAAAAGACAAAAGAACCTGGAACTTTCTGGAGATAGTATGAAAAATCCTCCGACCCCATGAGAGGCTTCATCTCAAACACTTGGTCTTCTCCCAGCACATCCCGGGCTATTTTTGCAACAAAGTCGGTCATTCGATCGTCGTTGATCGTTACCGGAAACCTCTCTGTCAGGTGGAATTCATAATGTCCTCGCATTGCCTGGACAACCCCATCCAAAATCTCTCTCATTCGTCTCGGAAGGTATTCTCGCAATTCCGAATTGTGGGAGCGAATCGTTCCCCCGAAGGTTGCTGAATCCGGGATGATATTATAGGCCTTTCCTCCTGCCTCCATCTTGCAGATGCTCACCACCGCACTCTCCACGGGATCGATCTCCCGGCTCACAAGGGTCTGTAAGGCAGAAATGGCATTTGCCGCAATAACAATCGGATCGATGGCGAGGTGAGGCATCCCTCCATGGCCTCCTTTTCCCGTGATTTTCACATCAAAAAAATCACCTGCCGCCATGATAGGACCGCGACAGTAACCAAGGGTCCCTGAATCGAGGGAAGAATTCACATGGAATGCAAGGATACCATCCACTCGATCGATAGCCCCCTCTTCCACCATTTTCTTTGCCCCTTCCCCGGTTTCTTCAGCAGGCTGGAAGATGAAGGAGATGGTTCCATTCAATTCTTTTCTCATCTCGCAAAGGATGCTGGCAGCTCCCAGGAGCATGGCAGCATGGGCATCGTGACCGCATGCATGCATGACACCCGGGTTCTTGGACTTGTACGGCACATCCGACTCTTCCTGGATGGGTAAGGCATCGATGTCGGCTCGCAGGGCAATGGTCTTTCCGGGCTTCGAGCCTCTAAGCTGTCCGACCACTCCTGTCCCGTTAACCAGCATCCTTGTCTCTATCCCAATTTCTTTCAGAATCCTTTCCAACTTTTTCGAGGTGTTAAATTCCTGAAGGGCTAATTCAGGGTGCTGGTGAAGTTCCCTCCGAAGTTCAATGATTGTCTGCTTCAACCCCGATGCCCTTTCTAAAATATTCAGGTATTTTTTCATCTCAGGCTCCGTTCAACAAGTCGACCCTCTTCAACGACGACCCTTCCGGAGACGATGACGTATCTCACTTTTGAAATGTCATCTCGCTCGACGACACAGAGATCAGCTACTCTCGCAGGCTCAATCAGGCCCCGGTTGGGCGCGACACGAGGGATGATTCTTGCAGGAGCACCGGTGGCAAGATGAATCGCCTCGGGAATGCTGATCAGCTTCTCTTCAATCGCCTTCTGGAGAACGAAAAGAATCGGGTCATGGTATCCTCCGGAGAAGTCAGTTGAGATCACATCGACCAAACCTTCTTTTAAGAGGGCGAAGGTCAGATCGGGTGTTGCCTCAACCTGTTTGGCGCCAAAGGAGTCCGCGGAAATGATCTCGACAAACGCGCCTGCCTGTTTCAATTTTCTTGCAATGTCGATCGTTTCCTCGACGGTGAAGGTGTGGTTGACATGACCGGCAATCAGACGGGGTCCCAGTTCTCTGGCCGCGTGAAGGACGGCATCGATGGTCTCTTTCGCGGCATGAACCAGGGTGGGAATCTTCAGTTTTTTCACATAAGGAACCGTCTCCTTGATCGCCTCGCAGCAGGCTGCCACGGTCATCACGCTCGTCTCCTCCACGAGCCTTTTAGCCTCATCCAGAGAAAGCCTCTCAAGTCCTGCCTCCGCCAGGGCCTTGCCGATTGCCGGGTCATCACCGGCCAAGACGGCGTTATCCAACGCTAAGGCTTGTTGGGCGGAGATGGTTTTCCCCACCTTAAAACTCTTTTCCGCTGTTCCGTAAGCAGTCCCCGGAGAACCCACCTCACCCAGGGCGACGGCACCCAGGGCCACAGCCTCCTCAGCTGTAAATTTTCTATGCCATTCTTTAAGCCCGTGACCGGCTGTAACCTCAGCCGCCCTTAAATTTTTGGGGGTATGGAGGGTAGACATCTTCACATTCATCGGATGAATTTTGTTGGTCGCTTCGATTTCAGAAGGGAGGGCAAACCCATCACCATTGAGAACCGTCGTCGTCCCCTGAAGGAGGTGGGTATTCAAATTAAATAAGATCCTTTCCTTTGACATCTCCTTCCATGCATAAGGAAAAAAGGGACCAAAAGAGACGCCATGGGAATGGATATTGATGAGCCCTGGGATAATCAGGCCACCCCTCGCATTGATGACCGTGTCGGCGTCGGCATTATATGGAATATATTGAACGGCTGGAAGCTCCGAAATGAAGCCGTCCCTCACAATGACCGACGTCTTTTCAAGAACAGACCTTCCATCCCCTGTCACAACACTTCCATTCACAATATCGATCCTCATGGATTTTTCTCCTTGCAAGACTAAATCTGTGTTTCTACCCCCACTTTCTTCCTTCCCTCTCGAAGGGGGAGGAGGAACTATAGGTAACTTTTCATCTTGTTACATGCTGTTCGAGAAATTCAAGGGTCAACCGATTAAATTGATCGGCCTGTTCTTCCGGAACAGTATGGGACGCGTTCTCGATGACTACAAACCTGGAATCCGAAATGCCCTCTGCAATGACCTTGTGGCCTTCCGGAGGAGTCGACCA
>DATIGG010000046.1:0-8275 GCA_035454825.1 Thermodesulfobacteriota bacterium
ATAATTGAGTAATATTGCCTCTTGCTAGAGGTAGGTTCTGTTGAATGATTAAAAATGGATGTCCAAAATCTTGTGAAGAAAGAGAAGCCAGCCGAGGGGTTGGCTTCTCTTTGAGGGCTAAGAAAATATTTACTCCACTGAATCAAACAACTCTTACGCCAGTGGCACTAGGACCTTTGGGGCCTTGGGTGGTTTCGAATTCAACCTCGTCACCCTCCTTCAGGGATTTGAACCCCTCCCCCGTGATTGCCGAGTGGTGGACAAACACATCTTTACTTCCTTCCACTTCAATAAATCCAAAACCCTTTTGATCGTTGAACCACTTTACTCTTCCCTTTGACATACTAACCTCCTTTTGAGCTTGAGCTAAAATAAAAAAAAACCCGCCAAAGAGGGAAACTCACTCTTTGCGGGCTTCCTTTTTTTCGAAGCCCACTTTTCACCAGAAGCTCTATTTCTGGCTACCTTATCATCTCTTCCTTAAAGGTTTTACCCTTTGTGGGTTTCTCGATAAGATCTGCGGGTTTCGAAAAATCTCTATTCTATAAAATTTATACTAACACAATAATGGTATCTTGGCAATGATTTTCTGCACCAGAGTCCGATTTAGAATTCTGATCGGTTTTGAAGATAAGACCGAAGACCCGAGAAATGATACCCTAATTTGATCTGACCTCAAATAGAATCCCTGTTAAGAGTCGGCGTATTTCAGGGCTATCTGGCGGAAATCTTCTTTTACCTCCAGGAAAGCGTCAACTATATCCGGATCAAAATGTGACCCTTTCCCTTCGAGAATGATTTGAACAGCTTTTTCATGCGAAATCTGAGACTTGTAGACACGTTTACTGGTCAACGCATCATAGGAGTCAGCCAAGGCCATCAGTCTGCCTGCTACAGGAATCTGGTCCCCTTTAAGGCCTTCCGGATATCCGGATCCATCCCATCTTTCATGGTGTGTATAGGTAATTTCCCGGGCAAAACGCAGAAAGGATGTGCTCCCAAGCTTTTTTTCCGCAGAAAGAATGGCATCGCGGCCATAAACAGTATGCTGCTTCATGCCTTCAAATTCTTTGTCGGTCAGCTCGCTGGGCTTGAGTAAGATTTCGTCTGAAACACCCACCTTACCGATATCGTGAAGCGGAGCAGACTTGCACAAGAGGTCGATGCTTTCATCATCCAGAATCGCGCTGAATCTGGAACGATGCTTCAAGTATTCTGCCAGGAGCTTGATATAGCTCTGAGTCCGTTTGATATGTCCGCCGGTTTCAGGGTCCCTCGTTTCGACCAGCGAGGACATACTCTCGATCGTTGCCTCTTGAACCATCGCAAGTTGATGAGTCCGCTCCCTGGCCCTTTTCTCCTCATGCCAGGATTTCAGAAGAGTCATGAGAGTGAAGTTACACACCAAAAGTATTAAGGGTGAGACCGGGGAAATGAAGATGCCTTCGCCTCGAAACACCCACACGGAGGCCTGCCAAATGGCTATTGCGAAGGTTCCAAGCAATAGCGAACTCCATCCAGCACTCGTTCGGGCCAGAATAAAGGCAGACAGCACGCCTAAGGCCAATACGATCAGGGATTCCAGCCCTGGAACCCATCTGGGTCGAGAGAGAAAGTCCTTCTTGAGGATATTATCTACAACGGTTGCATGAACCTCCAGGCCCGGGAAAATGGGGTCGAAGGGGGTCGACTTGAATTCTTTCAACCCCGATGCAGAAGTTCCCACGAAGACTATTTTCCCTTCGATTCTCTTTTTCGGGGCGCGACCGGATAGTATATCTGCGGCTGAGACATAGTCAAAGGTTTTACCTTTTCCGCGATAGCGGATCAGCATGTTCCCTTTTGAGACAGGAATAGCCGTTTTGTTCAGGAACAAAAACTCCTCACCGCTGTTGCCAGTTTTCAGAAACACCTCGTTCATATCCAGAGACTGCATCAGAGTTGCCAATGAGAGGCTCGGATAGAATTTCCCTTTGTGTTCAATGATCAGGGGGACCTGTCTTAAAACGCCATCCGGGTCTGTGGAAACATTAAAAAAACCTGATCCTGTCGCGGCCTGGGAAAGCGTCTTCAGGTTACAGGATACACCGCGCGCAGTAGTAAAAAAAACTGAGTCGGCTTCTGCCCTAACGGGTCCTATTCTCTGAAGGTGGATTGGATGTAACAGGCAGCTCTCCGAACCGGAATCTTCCTCAAAGAGAAATTGATAACCCAATACAACCGTTCCTCGTGAAAAGGTATCGGCCAGCCTCTTATCGTTGTCCCTGAGCTCCTGGGGAAGTCCTGCGAATTCGAGATCAAATCCGAAGTCATGCAGAACCTCCCTTCTTATCGCATCAACCGAAGTTCTGTCCTCTTCTGCGAACAGAATATCAAGGCCGATGCTCAAAGCTCCCAGTTCTCTGAGCTTGTCCAGAAGGGCTGCGATCCGATAGCGTGGCCAGGGCCATTGTCCGTATTGCCCAAGACTCTTTTCATCTATGGCCACGATGACTGGGACGGTAGACGGCTCACCCGTGGGGGTGGATTTAAGCAAAGTGTCGTAGACTCTATTGTTAAGGGAGCCAAGCAAGGTGGGATTGACAATGCTTAGAAAGAACAGAGAAACGGAGAAAGCGATCCCGTAGAGAAGAATGGATCGGCTGTTCTTTCGGTCTCTGCTGATGATCGCCTTCCTACTCTCCGGGGGCGCCATGGGTCTCGACTATGTTGAAACGGCTCTTGAGAGCAAGGTCTTCCAACGTGTCCCGAATCGATCATTTTTGATGGTGAGAAAAGGCTTAATGACCCTCTGTTCAATTACTCTCTTATCACGGATCCTACCCTAACCCCAAAAATGCGTTTACGTAAAATCATCTGGCAATGACTTCCACCCTGCGATTCAAAGGCTCAGCAACCTCGTCCTCGGTATTTACCAGGGGCATCGTCTCTCCGTGGAATGAAACGGCTATATCACTCGATTTGATGCCGCTGGAAACCAGGAGATCCCTGACATAGTATGCGCGTCTCGATGACAACTTTAAATTATATAACTCTGTTCCCACGCGATCGGTATAACCTACCACATAGATTTCGTTTCGCTTGCGATTCCGGATCGTTCTTACGATCTCCGGAAGCAGGACCTTGGATTCATGGATCAGTTCGCTTGTATCGCTTTCAAAGAACAATAAGAAGGAAATAAATCGACCCGTCACGTCCGGCTGCGCCGAAAGGGCCGCTCCGAAAACGCCTGTAATCTCACCTTCGGCTATGGGTCTGGGGGCAACCGGAGGCTTGTTGAAATCTTCAACCTCAACAGCATACCCGGATTGATCAAGGATTTGAGAACCTCCCCTGGTTGTCACTCGGATGGCGCCTATTTTGCCATCCGGGTCAGGCAGGAGGATGATCAAATCTCGTTTCGCGCTGCAACCGGCGAGAAGGCATAAAAAGAACAGAGCAACAAATATGCTCCTCCTTGGTCCCATCTTGGTTTTCCAGTTTTCTTAATTGAGAGGCCGTCCCTTGTTCGAAGGTATCAACAAACCCAGTGACAACAGTCTCGCGTCTACTAACCTTCGACTTTCACGACGAATTTTGTTCCTCTAATCCCTATCGAAGCAGATGGAGTTTCAAAATGTGCCGACTCCGGTGCAAGCTTGGAGATGAGCCCTGAAAGGTAGGCAGCAGTTCCTTTTAGCATCCTGATAACAATAGAGAATTTCCCTTGATTTGGGGCAAATACAAACTCATCAATGACCAGGACGCTCCCTGGTCCTAACGACAATAAAGTGTCGTCGTTGAACACCACGCCAATGGATCCGTCAGGTCCGGTGCGGAGTGTGTCGTTCTCCCATATCTCTGAACCGATTTTAGCGGATATTGTTTGCCCTTGTCTAACGACAGTTGCCATTCCGTTGACCTTTTGAACAGTCCCAATCACAGGAGAGGGACCGGCAGTTGCCGCCGTTCCACCGAAAGACAATAAGAAGAAAACAGTGGCTATAAAAAGAAACAATTTTCCTAAGCTGCTATGGTTCATCTCAGTCACCTCCAAAGATTCTCGCATTCTCAGCCATCCTTAAAATAAGCAAGAATCAAGCCGAACATAGGTTGAGAAAATATACGAATGATATCAAACACATATAGTGAGGCCCAGAATATCTATTTTCAGTGAAGTAACAAATATTGTCATGGCGGGCAAACAAATTTGTCAACTCCCCTGCCAAGAGCTTTGCTGCCAGTTCCAAATCGAAAACGCCTGCGTGCCGAAACGCCTGTCTGGGCGAAGTCGCCCCGGCAGGGGCAGACATTCATAATACGCTTTATACTCAGCCTTAAGGAAAGCTAATTTCTTTTGTTCAGGTATTGTTTTTGAATCAGTTTAGGGATCTCAAATTCGCATGGAACTTTAGTCTGACAGAGACCGCAACCGGTGATCTTGACCCCGTATTCCTCCTTCTTGTCTCGGGAGACTACGCTATAAAGATATTGCTCGCATTTGTCTTTATCATGACCCTTGGCCGTGATCGCTCCTGCCGGGCAGCGGGATGCGCAAACCTTGCATGTCTTGTTAAAGTAATAAAGGCAATTGGACTGATGGTGGGGATAAATATTCTCTGAAGGCCTTAGAGGTAAATCTGTGATAACGCTCCCTAAACGCATGGCTTTGCCCTTTGCCGTAATCAGGCCGTCGCTCAAGCCAAAGGCTCCCAAACCACAGGCATATGCAGCATGGCGCTCAGACCAGTTCGATGCCCAGCCCACCTTCGAAGATTTGATTCGTTTCCAATAAGGAGAGTTCATAGGTGCCAATGCTTTGTAACCTTTCCTCTCTAATAATGAGACGAGGTGATTTCTCAGCTTGACGTTGAATTGTTCACCAAAATCACGCGCATGAGCCCAGAGGAGGGACGGGTACTTGTTCTCCTGTCGGTTACTCTTGCGGATGTCTTCGGATGCAGGAAGGACCCATGAAATGACGGATAGCTTTCTGGGTTGTTTAGGCTTTCCAAAAGTCAGATCAAATATTTCGTGAGGAGTATAGTGGAATTTTCCGATGATCTTCTTATACTGCTTGAAAAGGGGATCATCCCCCGAAGTAAATCCGACTAACGGGGTATCCCAATATTTCCCTCCGTCAACTCGCCGGCGGTTGCCTGGGTTCTCACGGACGAACTTTTCAATGGCCTTTTCGAGATATTTTTCCGGATTTCCGGCTAATCTGATTCCTTCTCCTGTTCTCATGCTTTTCCCTCCCAACGTTGAGATTAAGTCGTAAGGTTCCCCTGGCTGTCTGAGAATCCTCCGAGGACCATGTGGCGGGAACGATTTACTATGCGATGCTTGTGCTGTTTGCCATCATGCTCCTCGTGGCTCGAAGATGAAACTGCTTATTCCATACTCAGCGTATCATGGTCAAAAGCATCTTGAATCTTTTTACCGCTTTCAAGGCATGGGGCTGGTTGGCCGGCATGACAGTCAGTTCGCCTTCCCCTAAATGGAGAGGCTTGCCGGAGATCTTAATTTCGGCTTCCCCATCGAGAAGGTAAACCAGGGCATCAAACGGTGCGGTATGTTCACTCAATCCCTGTCCCTCATCAAAAGAGAAGAGGGTTACCGTACCTGCTTTTTTATCGATGATGGTCCGACTCACCACCGACGCTTTTTGATAATCAACCAAATCAACGAGCCGGTTCACTCCCGACACAAGGTCCTTCGCTTTTCCCTCTTTTTCCATCTCTCCACCTCCATTCCTTACAGTTTTAATGAGTGCACTTAGGGTGATGTCCCCCCTCACCCTTGCCCTCCCCCTCCGAGGCCTGCCTGCGCGAAGCCGCTTCGGCGAAGGCAGGGGGGAGGGTAACGTTTAGTATCTTGCCCCAGGATATAGACTGGCAGAATCCACTCTTGAGTTTGGTCATCGAACCGTCAGCCTCTGGATCTGGTATCAATTGGAGTGTAATAAATAAGGAATCGGGTGTCAATTGTTTGCGGATCGTGAGGAGTTAAGTTAAAAAAAACCTATCCCCTCCCCTCCGAGACTGTGCCATAATTCGCCGTCCGCCCTGCGACAAGCTCAGGGCGAACGATGAGCCGAAGGGCTCAGGACGAACGGCTAAGTAATTGAGAATAGAGGTGCCTAAGTCCGGTCGTGGTGAGCCTGTCGAACCATGAATGGACTTGCGACACAATCTCTTCAAGGGGAGAATAATTCTTGACAATACCGGAGGCCAGGAGGTTGACATGAAATTTACAGAATCGCTATGGGTTTCCATCGAAAACATTTATGGCAAGATCCTAAAACATCCGTTTATGCAGGGGCTGACACAGGGTTCACTGGATGAGGAAGCCTTCCGATTCTACGTGATACAGGACGCTCTTTATCTCAAGGACTATGCGAGGGGGCTTGCCCTTCTGGGGGCCAAGGCCCCGAAAGATCAGTGGCTGATGATGTTTGTCGAACATGCGCGGGAGGTGATCGTTGTTGAACGGGCCCTCCATGAAAGTTTTTTCAAAGATTGGCACCTGACAGATAAGGATGTTTATTCAGTCCCCATGGCTCCTAACAACCTGTTTTATACATCCTACCTCTTAAAAACCGCCTATGAGCGGCCGTTTCCGGAAATTCTGGGGTGCTTTCTTCCGTGCTACTGGATCTACGGGGAGGTTGGCAAAGAACTTGAAAAAAGAGGGTCGCCTAACGAACTTTTCCGTCGCTGGATTCAAACTTACTCAAGTGAGCAATACGCCGCGATCGTCCGGCAGGTGCTCGATGTGATGGACCAGGTCGCCCAAGGACTAAGGGAGGACGACCTGAAATTGATCCGGAATCACTTTGTGGTGACTTCCAGGCTTGAATACCTCTTCTGGGATATGGGTTTTCACAAGCAAACCTGGGGTATTTAGACGGCCCGTCTGAAGCCAAAAAGCTTCATGAATTTTCACCGCAGAGACGCCAAGGACGCAGAGAAGATAGTTTTCTATTTGGCGGTGAGAGGCCGCCAAATAAAAAGCCCTCTTTGGTTTCACAACATGCATTTCTTGCAGTCTTATGGCCATGGCGCAAAGCGGCTTCGCGCAGGCAGGTCGCCGTCTCCCGATTGGATCATAAGAATATACCTCAGCGTTCTCTGCGCCTCAGCGGTGCACCTGGGTTTGGAAGAGAGTTCTGCTTACCGCCCACACTGAAGGGTCTTTGCTCAGGAATCCTGTCCAATAATTCCCTGAGAACGGGTCGGATGTAGACCTGATCAAGGTCAAAATGCTTCACAGCCATCGCCAAGGCATGAATCCTGTCCTTCACCGTTGCCTTGGAATTGATGATTAGAACATATTCCCCTTTCAGCAGGCAAAGCCCTCCGACCACATTTTTCGAGTCCTCGTCTTGTTTGATAGGTTCATAGCGAATTTGTATGCCAAATCCTTCGGCTAATTCTTCGAGATGATCAATGAGGGCGTCTTCATCCATTCGTGTCACGCAGGAGCGATTCAAAAAATCATAACCCATGGCTTCAGGTTTGGATAGGAGAGTATTCATTTGATATAGAAAAGTCAAGAAGAAACAGAGGAAATTCTTTCTAAGGATCTGTCTTTCTAAGTTTCAGAGAGGGGGCTGACCCGAGCCGAGGGGGACGGAGGCCTTGTATGCTGGAGCAATTTCCTGTAAAATTAATTATGATTCTTTGGCCCTCCCTCAGAAAAAGATGAAACGAAATTGGGTTCTTGTTATATTGGCGGGTTTCCTGCTCACTGCTGTTTCTTTTCTCACCTTGCACCTGCATTATGAAGGCATCCAGCAAGTCCTCTCCCAGTTTCAGGAGCAGCAACTCACGTACGCCAAGCATCTTTCGAACCAGATCCAATTCTTTATCCAGGCTCGTTCGCGAGGGCTGAGAGCCCTCTCGTCCTTTGCATCTCTTCAATATGGCGAGGCCACACAACGGAAATTGGATATCGATACCTATGCAAAACAGATCGACAAGGTCTATGTCAAGAAGATTTCTCTTTACGACGGAGCAGGGAGGACCGTCTATTCCACGGATCCCGCCACTATGGGTTCAAAGAAGAGTGAGGACAAGTTTTTTGTCTGGGCCCGGAGAGGGGAAAACAGGGGCAAGATCTCACTGACCCCCCTGTTTCCAGAACCACAATCCCTGACGTTTATCCTTGCAATCCCTCTCTATCAGGAGGCTCTTGATTCGAAGTATCCCAGTCCAACTGGGAAATTCATGGGTGTTCTCACGTTCACGTTAGACATGAAGGAATTTCTCGTCAATCAATTGGGGTCCGTCGA